>JASLEQ010000151.1 GCA_030151135.1 Candidatus Sulfotelmatobacter sp.
GTCCGGATCAAGGTCCAGCGCCGCTTTGAATTCCGCTGCCGCTTCGTTTGCCGCATCATCTCGCAAGAGCGCATTTCCACGCTCAACATGATCGAAAACGAGTTTTGCTTTGACGACTTCGCGCGCCGTCAGGAATTGAACATCTTGCGGGGCAAGCCTTGAGGCTTTATCGAACTGATCGAACGCCTCCCCGAACTGCTGGCGCTCTTTCAACTTGAGGCCCTTCTCGTACGCTTCACGCGCGACCTTCAGATCTTTTTTGGTCGCGACGCAGTTGATTCCGCCGATGAGCCCATTCCCACACGAGATCGGAGGCGCTGAGGCCTCATCGGCGCAGGGCGACACCGGCGCCCACGCCAATACACACGCAGTAATCAGGAAGATCGACTTACGTCCCATCGCTTGAAATTCTACCTGCCTTTTTCGGACAGGAACTCGCCACCAGGACTTCGTACCTTCGGCGATACGTGCGCCGACTCGGTGGAAATGAAAGAACGTGCTGGGCCATCCAACTTGCAAGCAGCTTCTCGAACCCGCGCTGCCCAATTCCACTCGGAAGGACAATCAGTCCCCGCCATCAGGACAGCATCAACCGTTCAATCTTGCTGGCTTTTCCTGTGTTCTCGTCGCAGTCGATCACAACAGCGCACATGCGTACATCCCCCGTCGCCGGCTCAAATCGAACGGGCATCCCGTTCAGGAATTTGCCCACGACAAGTTCCTTCTTTACTCCAATAACGCCGTCATACGGCCCGCTCATCCCCACATCCGTGATGTAAGCGGTTCCATTCGGCAGCACGCGCTCATCTGCTGTAGGTACATGTGTATGAGTTCCGACCACCGCCGTCACGCGCCCATCCAGATACCACCCAAGAGAAATTTTCTCCGAAGTGGCCTCTGCGTGGATGTCGACTAGAATGACTTTCGCCTTCACCTTCTCCAGCAATTGATCCGCCGTGCGGAACGGGTCGTCGTTTGACGCCATAAATACACGTCCTTGCAGGTTGATGACGGCGTACGGCACCTTCCCCTTCATCCCCTCATACAAACCCGACCCTGGCATGTCTGCCGGATAGTTCGCCGGACGCAGCACTCGCCGTGCCGGTCCGTGTCCGTTTCCTTCTACCATTTGGAAATAGTCAACGATCTCGCGTTTGTCCCAGATGTGATTTCCAGTCGTGATGACATCGATATTGAGTTCGAACAACTCCTCGGCCAGCGCAGGAGTGATGCCGAAACCTGCCGCAGCATTCTCACCATTCGCAATGATGACGTTGATGCCGCGTTCCCGTACGACTTCCGGCAGCCGATCTTTTACAATCACTCGCCCCGGACGTCCGAAGATATCGCCGATAAATAGAATTCGCATGCAGGTCCCGTAATTTTCGATGGTAACAGGGAACCCGGAACTGTGGCAGAACTCGCTCCCGTAACGGACGCAGCGCACCTTGAACACCAGCGGAAGCCTCGAGTCTTTGCCTTGGCGATTCGTCCGGCCTTGGCCGGATCCGAGAATCGATGGAGACGACCGCCGACCTCAGTACGTGAACTGGATTACGTCCTCCCGCGCCAGCACGGCTCCCCACGCATCAACAACGTACAAATCGGTCCAGTGACGGCCAGACTTTGGTCGCACGGAGTCATTCGTTACCGGGAAAGTGACCGTCGTGGTGGGAGACATACAGCCAGTTAACTGCCGCATTTCGGAAGCATTGTCAGCTCTGGCAGGCAATTTCGAGAGCCGCATCGTTTCGTTTCTCCGAGTGTCAGATACCAGTACCACTTCGACTGCACCTACGAGGTTTTCGCACCGAATCGGAACCTGTATTTCCAACTCTCCGCCGCTCACTTTCTTTAGAGCCGGCGGTTGCGCGAATACCACCACCGGGGGATTGCCGCCGGGAGATGCATACCACTCCCGCCACCGGTGCTCAAATTCGATGCTCGCTTGTGTGTAGGACTGACGCAACTCTTCATCTCGCTCTTCCCAGCAGGGATGCATCGCATATAGCGACTTGCTCGTGGAAACTCCCTGCGCATGCAGTAAGTGATGCAGCGAGGGTACGAAATCTGGATGGTAGCCGGCGCGGGCCATCATCATGAGCCCCTCCCGGTCCGCAGAAAATTCCAGTTGTCGGCAGAAATGTCCCATTTCCGCCGATGCCTTCTCGGAATCCAGCCAGGTATCAGCCGGAAGCCCCGGATCTCCCATCACAATCGTGGATCCTCCGGCGCTCTCGAGATGTTTCTCATAAAGATATCGCCGCGCCCAGTCTCGGCGTACTACGTGTGCCATCTCATGCGACAGGATCGCGGCCCACAGCCCCGCACTTTCTCCCGCAAGATTCGCGAGGCCGCTTTCAACGTAGATCCCGCCATCGGGCGATGCATATGCGTTTAAGCCGAGATTTGCCACAACCCGCAACTCCCAGTTGAGATGCCATCCAGACGGCGGCACATACTGCGTCAGCCGGTTAAAGACGAGTTCTCCAGTGGAATAACGCGGATTTGGCGACTCGCTCCCGGCCATCAGCTTTGGTCGTAACCGCGCCGCGGTCTGCATGTCGAGCTTGAATTGTGCGGGAATATCGGGCAGTTCGGGCCTTTGCGCCAAAATCGCAGGAGCACAGAGAAAAACGAATAACACCCACCACCAACGATCGGCTCTGCTATCACGCACCGCTGCCTCGACGGAGGTTTACTCCTGAAACCGATTATGCTCTGTTTGGAAAAAAGGGGAAGAGAAATTTCCGGACCTACTCGGCTTTCGTCACCAGGTCCGCCGTGCGCAAAAAATCAAAATTACCCGCCGGATTCAGTTCGAGGTTCTGCACCCGCTTCGTGTGCACCAGAACATTATCCAGATACCATAAATCAATGTACGGCAGGTCCTGCGCCAGAATCGTCTGCACCTGGTCATACAACGCCTTGCGAACCTTTGGATCGATTTCCTGCCGCGCTTTGTCGATCAACGCGTCAATTCTCGGATTCGAGTAATAATCCCGGTTCGCCCCGTTGGGCGGAATTTTCGAAGAATGAAACGCGTACTCGAAAATATCGGGATCTTCATTTCCACCGATCCATCGCAGCCCATACATCTGGAATGCTCCATGCTGCACATCCGAGAAGAATGTCGCAAACTCGAAGCTTCGGATATCGAGCGCGATTCCAACTTCTCGCAACTGCTGCTGCATCACCGCGACCATCAGACGCGTGTTCGCGTCCGTTGAAGTCTTCATCGTGATATGAAACCGCACGCCGTCAGGACCAGTCTGATATCCCGCCGCATCGAGCAACTGTTTCGCCTTAGCGGGATCGTGATCGTACGAAATTACATTTCCGTCGTATGCCCAACTTTGCGTGGGAAGTACGCTCTTCGCAGGCTCAGCCTCACCCCGCCATAGATACTGGATCATGGGGCGGCGGTCGAGCGCGTATGCGATCGCCTGCCGTACCCTGACGTCTTTAAGGATCGGATCGCGCAGGTTGAAGCCCAGGTACGCCAGCCGCGTCCCCGGTCCCGTCATAACTTGCAGGTTCCGATCCTTCGCCAGCGTAACCACGGTGTCGGGAGTCAGCGAGTTAATCGCCACATCGCCGCTGCCTTTCCGCAATTCAAGAGCTTGCGTCGTCTCATCGGGCACGACGGCAAATCGCACCCGCGCCAACTTGGCTCTTCCGCCCCAGTACTGATCGTTCCGTTCAACAATGACCTCCCGATCGGTCTCCGCGCTCACGAACTTGAATGGTCCCGACCCAACCGGGCGCAACGTAATCTCATCGCCACTTCCGTAGGGCACAATCCCCATGGCGCCGTCAGACAGGTTCCACAGCAGCGTTGCATCCGCCTCTTTCAAATGGAAAACGACCGTATCATCGTCGGGTGCTTCAACGTAATTTACGTACTTATAAACCGCAGCTTTAGTGCTGCGGATTTTTCCCTGCAGCAGGGAATCGAACGTCCATTTCACATCCCGCGCCGTCAGCGGACGCCCATCATGGAAACTGACGCCACGGTGGATATGAAAGACATAGGTAAGCGGATCAGGCACTTCCCACTTCTCAGCCAATCCCGGGGCGACATTCAAATCATTTCCGCGCGAAAGCAAATCGTCAAAGATCAAGTTGTCAATCCGCTCCGACTGCGCATCGATCCCTACCCGCGGATCAAGATTCGTCGGGCTCGACTCGATGAGCATTACCACGGTGTCGACACCAGGTTTTGCCACGCAAGAGAGGAACAGAAGAGGAAACAAGAGCGCCGGCAAGAGATAAATACAAGCTGCAGTTTTCAAAGTCCTTGCGATAGCGGTCGCGTGCCCATCTTGACAGCGCTGCACGCGCCTAGTCGTTTGTGCAGGTCGAAGCCCGAAAACCGGGACGCGCTCGCCGGACTCTCTACGCATACGAAATCTTCCCCAAAATCGCTGGCCGCGCCGCGCCGGTAGCCGACGGTACATTCGACGGCCGCCTATTCCAGGTTTCGTACGCGAGCACAGCGAACGCCGCCGCTTCTTTCGCCTCGGAGGGCAATCCGAATTCGTCCGAGAACCGCACTACCATCCCCACACGCGCCAATTCTTCGGCGAGCATCGTAACGAGGGTCGCATTCCGCGCACCTCCTCCGGAAAGAACAAGTTCGCGGTAACCAGACTGCCTCTGGGACTTGTTGCCCCGTTTTTGTTCGCCCCTGCGAGGAGCAGTTCTTTTTTGCGTCGCGAATCGTGCGATCGCATCGGCAATAGAGCGCGCTGTCAGAGCTGTCGCCGTAGCGACGATGTCTGCCTTGTGTGCGCCGTTACACAAACGTAGAAATTCACCCGTGAACTCCCGCCCAAATTCTTCGCGCCCCGCCGTCTTCGGAGGCTTCGCCCGAAAGAACGCATGCCGTAGTAAGCGCGAAAGAACGGGTTGAATCGGTTCTCCCGACGCTCCAATCTTGCCATCTCGATCGAATGGCCTCCCGAACAACTCCTGCGTCACCGCGTCAATCACCATATTCCCGGGCCCTGTATCGAATGCGAGCAGATCATTGCGGCTTGCCCCGGCAGGTATCGCCGTCAGATTGGCAATGCCCCCAATGTTCTGCACGATCCTGCCAATCTCACTATCGCGGAACCAGAGATAGTCTAGATAGGGGACGAGTGGCGCGCCCTTGCCGCCCGCCGCGAGATCTGCTGGACGAAAATCCGAAACGACCGGAACTCCTGCGCGAGCGGCGATGACCGCAGCCTCCCCGGTCTGCCATGTCGTTGCAACTCTGCGCCCCAGAAAAGCCTGGGCATCTCCCTGGTGATACAGAGTCTGCCCATGACATCCAATCAGATCGACCTGAACTCGAAGTCGTCTCTGCGTGGCGAGCACCGCGTCGGAATACAACTCGCCGAGAAGGGAATTCAACCGCGCTAGGTCGGCCACGCGAGCCGAGTCGGCATTCATGCTGGCGAGAATCGCTCGTCGCACCGCAATTGGATATGGAAAGGCCGCATGTCCCAGCAACCGGACGGTCTGATTCTCGAACGGCCTTGTCCCGATCGAAGAGACCTTCCTGCCGCCGGAATCTCTCGGAGACTTGTTGCGAGAGCCGGTGCGATCCTTCTCGCCGATCTGCACGACCGCGACATCGACCCCGTCTGCCGACGTCCCGCTCATAATTCCCGCGACAATCATTGCTTGAGCCTTGCTCATCCCCGACGCCGCCGATCTTCCCTCCGGCTCAGCGGTCCCAATCGCACCTGCTCGCCAAACTCCCAGAGTTGCCGCGTCAACCTTTCAATGACCGCCCGTGAAGGCTCCTTACCCATCCTCAATTCCTTTTTCCATTTCTTCTTGAATCGCAGCACTCGCCCAGCCGATTCCGCCACGCACTTCGCGAATTTTCGATCGCGCCCTGCCTCGGCGATCACGGCCTCATACGACTCCACAACTCGATCTTCACGATGGCACACCAGACACAGGTCCCCACCCGCACGCATAAATCCTACCGCCGCATTCCCAATCGCAGCAGCCGACAACACTCCGCCCATCTCCAGATCGTCAGAAACAATCAGCCCGCGGTATCCCACCTTTTTTCGCAGTACATCCGTGATCCATATCTTTGAGAGCGAAGCTGGCGTCTTGCTCTTCGTCACTAGCGGATACGCCGCATGAGAAATCATCGTGAACGGGAGCCGCCGCCTTAACAGGCGGTAGGCCATCATGTCTTCGCTCCACAACCTCTTCATTTCTTTCTCAATCACCGGCAACTCATGATGGCTGTCGAGATTGCCTTCCCCCAGCCCCGGAAAGTGTTTCCCGCATCCCAGCACCCGGCACTTTTTGAGTCCATCCAGAAAGGCTCGCGCATACAGCGCAACCGCCTGTGGATCTCTCGATACCGCTCGTGTACCCATCACACTCTTCGAAGCCGAAAACGCCAGATCAAGCACCGGCGCGAAATCCAGATTGAATCCCAGGGCTCGGCAGTTCTCACCAATGATCTCTCCATGTCGCCCGAACATCTTAGGATCGTCTGTCGCGAATACCTCCGCCGCCGACGGTGTCGCTCCCAATACCTCGCGGAATCGATCGACCGTCCCACCTTCCAGGTCAACGCAGGTGAATAGCGGAATCTCGACGTATTTCTGACACTGCCGTAGCAGTCGCCAGGTCTGCTCGGGACTTTGAATGTTTCGCGCGAAAAGGATTACGCCCGCTGGTTGCAGGCGTTCGAGCAGGGAAGCGAGACGTGGAGTCATCTCGACCCCATCGAAACCAACAATGAAGCATTGTCCAACCGTCGAAACCCGACGCACTGTGTGCCCCTGTGACTGTGGTTAGATTTCTTTCTTCAGTTCCGCCAGCAGATTCAGCGCCTCTAGAGGGGTCAGCCGGTTCAAATCCACTTCCCGCAACTTCTCCAGCACCGGCTGCGACAGCGGCGTGAAGATCGTCAACTGCGCTGCGGGGGGCGTCGCTCCCGGCGACAGATGTGCCGTTGCCTGCTGTTCAGCAAACTCGTGCTGCACCAGCACCTCTCGCGCCCGCTCGACCACTTCATTCGGCAAGCCCGCCAGCTTTGCCACTTCAATTCCATAGCTGCGATCCGCAGCGCCCGGTTCAACCCTCCGCAAGAACACAATTCCGCCGCCTGTCTCTTTCACCGACACGTGATAGTTCTTCACGCCCTCGAGTTGCTCGGCTAACTCCGTCAATTCAAAGTAGTGTGTCGCAAAAAGCGTTTTGGCTTGCACCCGTGCGTGAAGATACTCCACCGCCGCCCATGCGATCGCAAGACCATCGTACGTAGCCGTTCCACGTCCAACTTCGTCCAGCAGGATCAACGACCGCGCAGTTGCCGTATGCAAAATGGCTGCGGTCTCCGTCATCTCGACCATGAATGTCGATCGCCCGCGCGCCAGGTTGTCGCTCGCCCCAATGCGCGTGAACACGCGGTCCACAATGCTCAACTTCGCGGAACGCGCCGGAACAAACGATCCCATCTGCGCCAGAATTACAATCAGAGCCGTCTGCCGCAGGTAGGTCGATTTCCCGCCCATGTTCGGCCCGGTCAAGAGCAAGATGTTGTGCGTCTTGTCATTCAGGTAAAGATCATTCGGAACAAATCGGTCGCTGCCTCCCGCCAATTCCTGCTGCTCGATAACCGCATGCCGTCCTTCGACGATCTCGATTTCACCAGACTGTTCACGAAACTGCGGCCGGCAATAATTTCGCATCGCAGCAATGTGCGCCAGCGATCCCAGCACGTCCACCTCGGCAAGAGCCAATGCAGTCTGCCGGATTCGCCTCGCCTCTGCCGCGATTGCCGTCCGCAATTCCGTAAATATTCGCCGCTCAATCTCAACAATCTTTTCCTGCGCGTCGAGGATCTTCGCCTCGTACTCCTTCAATTCCGGAGTCGTAAATCGCTCCGCTCCCACCAGCGTCTGCTTGCGGTCGTAGTCTTGTGGAACAAGGTGCAGATTGGCCTTGGAAATCTCGATGTAATAGCCGAATACGGAATTGAACTTCACCTTCAATGATGAAATGCCGGTGCGCGTCCGCTCGCGCTGCTCGATCTGTGTGAGTACGAGCTTGCTGTTACGCGACAAATCGCGCAATTCGTCGAGATCCTTGTCGATCCCGGCCGCAATCACGCCGCCATCTGCAAAACTGAGCGGCGGCTCCGGAACAATGGTCGCTTCAATCCGTGCGCGCAAATCATTCAATTCATCCAGCGCGTCATGCAACGCCGTCAGCCGCTTCGACCCCAACCGTGAGATCGCTTGCTTCACGCCAGGAATCTTCGCCACGGACGCCGCCAGTGCCAGCACATCCCTTGGGTTCGCGGCCTCCAGCGTAACGCGGCTCAACAACCGCTCCAGATCGAGTACTCCGTCGAAAGCGCGGCGCAACTCCTCGCGCGCAATAAGATCCTTCACTCCCGCTTCTACCGCATCCAGTCGGTCGTTGATTTCCGCCACGTCGAGGGATGGCCGCAATAGCCATGCTCGCAGCAACCGCTTTCCCATGGGCGTGACCGCTGCGTCGACTGAGCGAAACAGAGTGACCCCCGCATCCGTCCCGGCGAACAACGGTTCGATCAGTTCCAGATTGCGTACTGTCACCGCATCCAGCACCAGGCAGTTCTGTCGCTCGTACCACCCGATGCGATCCACGTGATCGAGAGATCCGCGCTGCGTAGAACGTACGTAATAGAGGATTGCTCCTGCCGCAGAAGCTGCCGCTGTCTTCCCAGCCAGTCCGAATCCTTCCAACGAGAGCACTCCAAAATGATTCTCGAGTAAAGGCAGGGCATGATCCGGTGCAAAGATCCAGTCGTCCAGCGGAGTCTCGGTGCAAGCGGTCCCATGCAATCCAGGAGCAGAACTATGCGGCAACAAACGCGCCCGGCTGTCGGGGCGAGCCAATCTGGGCTGTTTCGTCGACGGCTCGAATAGAGGCGCTGTCGATCCATACAGCAACTCTTTCGGGCGCAGTTGTTCCAGTTCTTCCTGCACCCGTCGCAGCGCGCCTTCTCCAACGAACTCCGTCGCTCGAAATTCTCCGGTCGACAAATCCAGGGCGGCGAAACCGACTCGCTCTCCAGCTTGCGCGATGGCAGCGAGAAAATTGTTTTCGTCCGATCCCAGCGACGAATCGGCGGCGGTTCCGGGCGTGACAACCCGTGTCACCTCGCGCCGCACAAGTTTCTTAGCAACTTTCGGGTCTTCCATCTGCTCGCAGATCGCTACTTTGAATCCCCGGCGAATCAGCTTCCCGATGTAGCCCTCCGCCGCGTGATAGGGTACGCCGCACATTGGTACCGCAATTCCTTTTTCCTTGTTGCGGGAAGTCAGCGTGATCTGCAGTTCTTTCGAAGCCACCACTGCATCCTCGAAGAAAAGCTCGTAGAAATCTCCCAGGCGGAAGAACAAAAGTGCGGTGGGATGTTCTTTCTTGACGGCGGCATACTGCCGCATTAGCGGAGTGGACGGCTCAGTCATTCAATGCGGGCTTCGGCGGATTATAACAAAGCGACAACCGTCTACTTCCTGTGATTTCTCACCGATGGCGGCATCCGGATCAGCTCCCAGTTGACTCCCTTCGCGCAGAGTGTTCTCCTGTCTGCGATAATTTCAGCCCATGGAACTGCGCAAAGACCCAATCACCCGTTCTTGGGTCATGACCGGTGACGAATCCAGCGATACCAGCCTTCGCGCCGACTCTCCTTGTTCTTTCTGCGCAGACTCTTCTTCGCCTCACGAAATCGCCAAGTCGCCAACTACCGGTCACTGGTCCGCGCGCGCGGTCGTTCATCCGAAGCCCCTTTATCGCATCGAGGGCGAGCCAGGCCGCCGCGGCGATGGTCTTTACGATCGCATGCACTCCGTTGGGGCGCATGAGGTACTCGTAGAAAACCGGGGCCACGATCGCCACCTCTGGAATGCCCCCGACGACGAGATCGGGCACTTCCTGCGCGTCGCCGCCGAGCGCATCCTCGACCTGAAACGCGACCCCCGTATCAAGTACATCAGCCTGTTCAAAGACTACGGAAAGAACGCCGGGCAGGAATTCAGCCATCCCACGTCGCAAATCGTCGCGACTATGTTCGTTCCACGGCGTGTGCTCTACGAGTTGCGTGCTGGACGCGAGTATTTCCAGTCCAAGGAGCGTTGCGTTTTTTGCGACATCATCCAGCAGGAAGAGCGCCAGGCGCAGCGTGTCATCGAGGCCCGCGGCGACTATCTCGCCTTGGGTCCGTATGCTCCGCGCGTGCCTTATGAAACCTGGATCATGCCACGCAACCACGACTCATCCTTCGAGCGGACTGGACTGAACAAGCCCGGCCTCCGCGTGAATCTCGCCGCCCTGTTGCGCCGGACGTTGCAGCGCATCCGCACCGTCACCGAGGACTTCCACCTCGTCCTGCACACGTCTCCCAGCACGCTGCATCCATCGAAGAATCTCGGCTACTGGAAGACCATCGACGAGGACTACCACTGGCATATCGAAATTCTGCCCATCTTGGGCTCCAAGGCCAAGTCCTATACCTTCAAAGAGGTCTACTATTCGCCGGTGAGTTCCGAAACCGCGGTCAGGCATCTCCGCGACGCCCGCATCGACGGCTAACGGCCGAGCCGTCAACCGTTTAGCCGGAACAAGCTTCTATTCCCTTTTCCATTACCCAAGTCACTTTTTTCTCGCTTAACCACCATTCATACTTCTCTCGTTTTCAGCTCGGATCAGCTAAAGGGGACAACTGAACTATGAAGCGGTATTCCTTTCTTCTTGTAGTTGCATTCGCAATCGCAGCAAACTGCCAGGACAAACCGCGCGTGTTCGTCCAGGGTAAAGGCTCAGAAGATGTCAACAGCAAAGGCAGCGGCGTAGGTGGATCGCACTGGGCAACGTGGGGATCGAAGTCCACCGTTGACTCTCACGACGAGAGCATGGAAGTCACCAAGGACCTGCAGAAGAACTGTTCCGGTGTCATGGTGACCATTAACGAGTCGAATGCCGACTACGTGCTCATGCTGAACCGTGAGTCGAAACAGAATCGTGGTCTGCTGCGCTCCAACAGCCAGATCCAGGTCGCCAACAAGGCGGGCGATATCCTGGGAGCCAAAGCAACCCATACCGTCGGCAACGCGGCGAAGGATGCATGCAACCTCATCGTGGCCGATTGGCAGGAGCATGGCCGTTTGAACGTTCCGCAGCAAGCTGCGGCTCCGGCGCCGCAGGCTCCGACAGTTCAGCCTGCCGTCCAGACCGCTCCTACCGCCCACATCGTGACAACCACTTCCACGCAGGTGCAGGATGACGCTGTGGCTCCGTCTGTGCCCGCTCCCTCTGCTGAAGCTTCGGTCGCCGATGCCGCCAAGCAGGCCAAGCAGCGCCAGGCTTGCCTGGACTTGGCTAAAGACAATCCCAACATTACCTGCAAGTAAGGTTTTCTCTGTCGCTCGGAATGGGACTTGGCGCTCACACCGCAAGTCCCATTTTCTTTTGCTGAATCCCGCTGATTTCCTCCTGCTACAATCGCCTGTTTTCCGGAGCCTCCCATGCGGCATCTCCTGTTCATTCTGTTACTGGTATCGGCATGCGTCGGGCAGACGAATTCTCCATCCACGGGAAAGACGAAAGCTCTGTGGCAGAAACTCGAAGCCAGTATCGAGCAGGTCGATCAACATCTTGATGGCGTCATGGGAGTAGCGATCGAAGACCTCAGAACCGGCGACCATTACTTCCTGCGGGAGGACGAGGTTTTTGCGCAGGCCAGTTCCATCAAGATCACCGTGCTCGCTGATCTCTACCTGCAGGCGCAGCAAGGAAAGCTGAAGCTGACCGATCTCTACACGGTTCAGTCATCCGACCTGGTTCCCGACAGTTCCATCATGAACGGACTGACTCCAGGAGTTACGCGAATCACGCTTCGCGATCTCGCGACCATGATGGTCGCGGTCAGCGATAACTCCGCCACAAACGTTCTCATCGACCGTCTCGGCATGGAGAACGTAAATACAATGCTCGATACTCTGGGCCTGAAGCACACGCGCCTGCGCCGCAAGATGATGGACCTGGAGGCCGCAAAGCAGGGACGCGAAAACATTTCCACGCCGCGCGAGATGATGACACTGCTCGACGCTATCTATCACGGCAAGGTCCTCGACAAGGACTCTAGCAGCGATTTCTTCAAGGTTCTGACCACGAACAAGGATTCGTGGATCCCACGCGATCTTCCGCCAGACCTCAAGGTCGCCAATAAGCCCGGGGAACTCGAAGCGGTGCGCAACGACTCCGGAATCGTTTTCGTGGAAGGTCGTCCGTATGTGATCTGCGTGATGACGTCGTTCCTGCTGAACGAGCGTGAGGGTGAAGAAGCCATCAGCAAGGTCTCGCTCGAGACCTGGAGAATGTTCGACCGTCTCAGCCGCGCTAACGAGTTTGGGCGCGTCGTTTCCGCGGGAAACGGAACTCGCTAGCTGTTTTCTGGAATGCGTTACACAGCGCCTGCCGCGCGCGCGTCCTTCATCTGCTCGCGCATGAATACAAACGCAGCTTTGGCCTCCATGGGCTGCGAGAAGTAGTATCCCTGTCCGTACTCGCAGCGCAGTTCCTGAAGCCGTTGCAATTGCTTGGCGTTCTCGATGCCTTCGGCGATCAACTTCAACCTCAGTTTGTGGGCCAGGGAAATGATCAGCTCGATGATGTCGGCCGAGCTCTTGTCGCTCTGCATATCTCGAATCAACGATCGATCGATTTTCAGTGCGTCGATTGGCAGCCTGGTCAACTCCAGCAGCGAAGTCGGGCCGGTGCCGAAGTCGTCCAGAACCGTCTTGATGCCCAGATGTTTCAAGTGCGATAGCACGGTAATGGTCAGTTTTGGGTCTGCGGCTGCGACGTGTTCCGACATCTCG
The DNA here is from genome assembly GCA_030151135.1 of Candidatus Sulfotelmatobacter sp. The sequence continues at coordinate 12,900 of JASLEQ010000151.1, forward strand.
AGTTGCAGCCGCGTGGGATCGATTCCGGTCTGTTGCAGCGCTTCTTGAATGTCGTTGGCCAGGCGCGCATCGGCAAGTTGCCGGGCCGAAAGATTTACCGTGATTCTCATCGGCTGTCCGGTTGGATCGAGCATTTGCCACTCCCGCAATTGCATGCAGGCCTGCACGATCAACCAGTGGCCAATCGAAACCAGAATGCCGGTGTCTTCGGCGGCGTCGATGAACCGGTAAGGAGAAATCAATCCCTGCGTGGGATGTTCCCAGCGCAGGAGAGCCTCAAAGCTCACCACGCGGCGCGTCTTCAGCAGAATTACGGGCTGGTAGTGAATGCGGAACTGGTGCTCCGCGAATGCCGTGCGCAGATCCGACTCGAGCCGCAAGCGTCCAACCGCGCGGGAATGCATTCCTTCATCGAACACTTCGCAGCGCGAGCCTCCCAAGGCTTTCGCCCTGCGCATCGCCACATCGGCATCCCGCAACGCGTCTTCCGGCCTGGCATGTATCTCGCTGCCCAGCGCGATGCCAACGCTCATTGAGGGACGTACTTCACGCGAGTCGATGCGGAACGGTTCGGCAACCGCCATTTGCATGTGGGTCGCGGACCGCATGGCTTCGCTCGGATCCCGGATCGATTCGAGGAGCACTGCGAATTCATCACCGCTGAGACGAAACAGCGCGGCTTCGGATGCGCTGGACGCGGCGGCATGAGCGCTCTTCGTTCCTTCCTGGCGCAACGCGCACCCAATTCTGCGGGAGATCTCGACGAGTACCTGATCTCCGGCCAGCGATCCCATAGTCTCGTTAAACACTTTGAAGTGATCGATGTTTGCCAGCAGCAAGGCGTACGAACTCCTGTCGCGCCGCACTCGCGCAAAAGCGGTTTGCAGGCGATCGAGGAACATCCTGCGATTGGGCAATCCGGTCAGCGGATCGTGAAAGAGGTTGTAGTCCAGTTGCGCTTCGGCGCGCTTGCGCTCGGTGATGTCGCGATTAACGATGACCAGTTTTGCGACCTCACCTTCGGCACCGCGAATCGTGCTGGCTAAGGATTCCAGCACGCGCCAGCTTCCATCCTTGTGGCGAATGCGGTACTCGAGCCTTTTCCCAACTCCGCTTTCCCGCGCTTCGCGCGCAGCCTCCAGCACGCGCAAACGGTCTTCAGGATGAATCTGCTCGAATGATGAGGTCTCGCTCAGTTCTCCGGGAGAGTAGCCGAGAATTCTTTTGTAGGACGGACTGTTGTAGAGTCGTCTGCCTTTGACATCGACCAGTGCGATCATGTCTGCCGCGTTTTCGGTGACGACCTGGAATATTTCTTCCTGGTTGCGCCAGCGTTCGCGAATCTTCTGGACCCGAAATTCTTCGACAGCTGCGAGCAGGCCGCAGGCTCCTGCCACAATCCAACCCCAATCGTGCATCGATAGCACTCCTGAGGAGAACTATCGGCAGGTTGGGGCAGGGAATGCAGAGAAGAAAAACCTTGGCCCCGGCGGCGGGAGAATTTTTCCCAAAATGGGACGGAGCTATGCTTGTGGGTACCCTCCCCCTCCCCCCTGATCTCTGGAATCATGCACTTGCGGGGAAATTGCAAAAAAAATCTATGGGGCACAATCACTTACGGGCAAAATCTTGAAATCACGGTACTTAGCTGACGCTCAGTC
>JASLEQ010000172.1 GCA_030151135.1 Candidatus Sulfotelmatobacter sp.
CTGGCAAGCAAGAACGCCATCTTGATCGTGGAGTTCGCGGAACAGCTACGCGAACGCGGCGTTCCCCTGGTCGAGGCCACCATCCAGGCGGCGTCGATTCGCCTGAGACCGATTCTTATGACCTCGCTGGCGTTTATTTTAGGCGTCGTGCCGCTGGTGATCGCAACCGGCGCCGGTGAGAACGGCCGTCACTCCGTCGGAACTACCGTTTTCGGCGGCATGATTATGTCGACCCTGCTGAACCTGTTCTTCATCCCAGTTCTGTATTTGATTGTCGAGGGATGGCGCGAACATGGAAAAGCGCCCGTACAGCGGTGATCCGCAAACTGCCTGGCGATGCCCCGCTCAGCGGCGAAATTCAACCGCTTCGCCCAAACCGCTGCCGGCGTTTCTTGCCGGCATGTTTTTCCCGGCGGTGAGCATATCTTTTTTCGCGGCTTCCGCCTTCTTTTTTCGCCGCGCGTCCCGGCGGCGCAACTTCGCCATCCACTCCCGCGAATACATCGTGCCCCGGCACTTTGGCGAGCCGCAATGGCAGGGCGCGGGATCTTCATCGTCGTACAGGTTGTAGTCCCACACCAGTTCTTCCCCGGCCGCGATGTCCCGCAGCGCCAAAATCCACACACGCCCCTTGATCTCATCCACTTCGCAGTTTGGGTCGCAGGAGTGATTCAGGAAGGCCCCAACTCCATAGCCGTCAATAACGGTCTTCCCGTCCTCCAGGCCATACAGATAGGTCCGGCTCGCGCCCTCGTAGCGGCGATCGGCTTCTTCCGGCGTGATCCGCTCCCCTTTGTACTCAACAACGCGTCTCCCCTTGCGAATGGGGGTCGAGGTGTAAACACCGACTGAATGGATAGGAGAAGGACGGACTACCAGGCTCATGCACTAATTTCGCATGGCCGGACGTTATTGGGAATGAGGAAAATTTCGGCGACCAGGGACTTGTGCCACCACCCCGACACTCCTCCTTCTACGGATCATAGACCGAGCTCCCGAAGCCCTGCTTCCGGGCTTCATCTTGCATTTCTTCGAGACGCTTCTTGCCGTCTTCCAACTGCGCCTTCATCGTCTCGACCTGCCCCTGCTTTTGCTGCTGGCGCTCATTCCATTTCTCGCAATTGGCGACGCAGTTTCCACCCGCGTAGTGGATCGTATTGGTCACTTCGTCGATCTCGCTCTGCAGCGCCGCAATCGTTTCCTTTTGTGATTGAATTTGAAATTTCCACTTCTCAGCCCGCTCGTCGCGATCATCCGACTTTTCGGCACCTGGATCGGATTTCGCGGATGCCGCTTTCGAGCTTACAGTCGGTCGGTCCGCCGTATTAGGACTGTCATCGTCGGTCACGACGAAATGTGTCTTGCCGTCGGAGGAGGGACCGGGCGTGGGACTGCCCTTCGGATCGGTGCTCGCCTTCGAAGCAGTATCCTTCGCTTGCGCATCGCGTTGCTGCTTCTGGGCCCGCGCTTGGCGGGCGACATCCCCCAGAGACTGCGAGTCTTGCCCTCGAGAGAGCCCCGGGATCAGCGCCAGCATCGCTACAACTACGAAGGTTTTTCGCATAACCGTCTCCTTCGGCCTTGCGAAATCCTAGCGTGCCGCTGCCCTAAATTGAGGTTACCTTCGTACAGGCGCGAATGATGCTCTCAAGCATTCCGCATGGCGCCTGGTTACGGGTCCCAGACAGAACTGCCGTAGCCACGCCTCCGGGCCGCATCTTGCGTCTCTTCAAAGCGTCGTTGCTGCTCCTCCAGACGCGACTTCAAAACTTCGACTTGCTGCTGCTTCCTCTGCTGGGCTTCGTTCCAGCGAACGCCGCGCACTGCGTAATGGATCGAGTTCGATAGCGTCGCAATTTGCGACTGTAACTCCGCAATCGTGCTCTTCTGGGAAAGAATCTCTTCCTTCCACCGCCGACCTTCTGCCTCATGGCTCGCCGGACTTTCAACAGGACTCGCGCCCGGCAAAGCTGCCCGATGCGAGCTCGCTCCCAGTCCAGAATGCTCCGGTAGATCGTCGTTCGTGAATACGTGTGAGGTCTTGGGCGGCTGCCCCTCGCGAGCGCTCGGATCGGCGGCGGTTGCACCCGTATCTTTGACGTCCGCCCCGTCCTGCGATTCTTGCTGCTTTTGCGCGCGAGCCTGACGCGCCACGTCTCCGAGCGATGGCGTCTCCTGCGCCTGCGAAACAATTGAAAGAAACGCCACCGCCAATACCGTGGCAAGGTTTCGCATGGGGGCCTCCATTTAACACGGTCGGGAACGACAGTGGACAGATCGTACTGAATTGCCGCGAGGGAGTTTAGATTACGTTTGTTCAGCCAGCAATGCGCCGGGGGTTCGTATTCCCGCAGGTATTTGGACGCGAACCTTACACGTTCGCCGGCCCCTGAGCGAACTCAACTTACATTCATCTGGATATAGATGAGATAGACCGCCAGCGCCAATCCGAAGAGCACGATCAGCACCGTAACCAGGTCCAGCACAAATCCCGCGGGCTCGAATGTGCCTTCGTCCAGACGGTCGCGGGTCTTGCGATAGCGGATCAGTCCCGCAATCACCAGCGCCACTCCCAGCACGATCGAAATCGCGCCCATCCACACCGAGATCCCGGCACGGTGCACGGGATGTCCTTCCAGCGAGCTCAGTTGTCGCAGGGCAATCGAGAACCGCCCAATCGCGAATCCGAACACAACGATCGCCGCCCCGGTTCGCACCCACGCCAGAAACGTGCGCTCATTCGCAAGATGATCGCGCGCCCGGTTCGGATTTGGCTGATCTGGCATGCGTTCCTTCCGTACGGAACCTGTAGTCTGGGAACCGCGACTGCGGCGCCTGTAACAACTCCAAAATTATTCCACAGCCTTGGCGATCAGCATTCCCGCTCCCGCAAGATTCTTGATAAGCTCCGCCGGAAATCCATGCCTCTCCCGCAAGTATTCCGGATCGTTATACGTGACAGAAACTTTGCCGCTGGCATCTTCAGCAACCAGCGCCTTCAGCGGCAGATCGATGGCAAGGCTCGGCGCCGCCACCATCAGGGGCGTTCCAGCCTTGGGGCTGCCAAAGATAATCACTTTCGTCGGCGGCATCTGCAACCCAACCTTTTGCGCCTCCCCGCTGTGATCGATGACGGAGAAAATCTGCAACCCTTTCTCCGCAAATACCGCTTGCAGGCGCTGGACGGTTTCGTCAAAGGAATGACGGCTGGCGATCTGGATCAATCCATTCTGCGATGACATGCTTACCTCGCGAATCGTAGAGCTTCGATTCTATTGCACCTCCGGTGGCACGCGGCGGCATACGAGAACCAGGCAGTACAAAACCGAGTACTGAGTACCGAGTACTTTCCCATAAACGGGTGGCCCATCCTTTCGCGCATTTTGCGACAGGGTGGGGCATTCGATGCATTCTCTCTGTTGCAAATTTTAAGCTGCGCCGCCAGTCAGCCTCGGCGGAGGTAGCA
>JASLEQ010000191.1 GCA_030151135.1 Candidatus Sulfotelmatobacter sp.
GTCGAAGATGTATCCGCCGCCATTGCCGGATTCATCACTGGGAATCTGATGATGGAAGGAGAAGCTAAAGATGCGCACCGTGAGCACGTCGGCAGAAAAAGCGAGCGCCATGAGTTTTTCCGAGCCCAGCATGCCTTGGAACGCCTCCATGAGCGCCGGTAGGGCGATCGGCAGCTTCACATTGTGCGCCAGCCAGCGCAGGTTCTTCAACGCGTAGGGCACGCTTTGCAGGAAGTGGGCTTTGCGTTCATAGAATCCGCGGAATCCGTAGGCGCCCAGCGCCTGCATGATGCGGATGTAGACGAACGCGTAGTAATGTTCCATGAAGGCGGCTCGATCGACCGGGGTGTAGGCCGCGAGTTGATCGAGGTAGTGGTCCAGCAGCTCCTGCCGCAATTGCGCCGGCAAATCGGCTTTGCCATCGAAGAGCAGCGATGCGATGTCGTATTGAAGCGCTCCCTTGCGTCCGCCCTGGTAATCGAGGAAGTAGGGGTCGCCGTCGCGCAGCATGATATTGCGCGACTGAAAATCGCGATAGAGAAAATAATCGTGCGGCGCGGCGAGCAGAAACTTCGTGAGGCGGGCGAAGTCGTTCTCGAGTGCCTGTTCGCTGAATGGTATGCCTGCGAGGCGCAGAAAGTAATACTTAAAGTAATTTAGGTCCCAGGAGATGGACTGGCGATCAAAGCTGGAGCGAGGATAGCTCACCTTGTAATTGACGTCGCGCCCTGCTTCGACCTGAAAGCGAGGGAGTACCCCAACTACCTTGCGATATGCCTGAATCGCCGGCGGATGGATGCTGTCGCCGGTGCGATTGGCGTTGAGGAAGTCGAATAGGGTCACGTCGCCGAGATCTTCTTCGAGATAGGCGCCCTGGGCTAGATCTACTGCATAGATTTCCGGGACCGGGAGTCCATGGCGGCGGAAGTGCCTGGAGAATTCCAGGAAGGCGACATTCTCCTCGCGCACCGGATAGGTGATGCCGATGGCGCTCGAGCCTCGGCCTGAAAGCCGGACGATCGCTCGCCCTGAGCCGCCCAATTGGCCCTGCAAAGGCCTGATTGCATCTGCCGGGAAATGAAAATGCTGCTCAAAGAGCTGCTGTAATGAGTCCATTACCGCCTTTCGGAAATTTCACGAACTGTTGTCAAGATATCCAGTGCGGCGAAAGCAGCGCAAGCGGGGCGTTTTCGTTGCTTCGCCGCGGCAGATTCGATAGGGTGGGGAGGGGGCAGGCTTTGAAGATCTACCTGGTGGACGGCACGTACGAGTTGTTCCGGCATTATTACGCCGTACCCTCGGCGCGCGATGCGGAGGGGCGCGAGGTAGGCGCGGTTCGCGGTGTTCTGGGGTCATTGCTGGGCATGATGAACGAGGGCGCGACGCATATCGCCGTGGCCACGGATCACGTCATCGAGTCATTTCGCAATGCGATGTGGGCGGGATATAAGACCGGCGAAGGGGTTCCCTCCGATTTGCTGGAGCAGTTTCCTCTTCTGGAGGAGGTTCTGGCGGCGGCCGGCATTGTTGTGTGGCCGATGGTGGAGTTTGAGGCCGACGACGCTCTTGCCGCGGGGGCGGCCAAGGCCGGCGAAGACGAGCGTGTCGAGCAGGTGGTTATCTGCACGCCGGATAAAGACCTGGCGCAATGCGTGCGCGGCACTCGCGTGGTGCAATTGAATCGACGTACGCGCACGATCTGCGATGAAGCCGGCGTGGTGCAGAAGTTTGGAGTTCCGCCCGCTTCCATTCCCGATTATCTGGCGTTGGTCGGCGACAGTGCCGATGGATATCCGGGCCTGCAGGGATGGGGAGCGAAATCGTCGGCCGCCGTGCTTGCCAAATTTGGCCATCTCGAGTCGATTCCGGCGGACTTCCGCGAGTGGAACGTGAATGTATCCGGCGCCGGCACGCTGGCGGCGACCCTTACAGCCAATCTGGAAGCCGCGAAACAGTTCCGAACGCTTGCCACTCTGCGCACTGACATCGCGCTCTTCGACGACGTCGACGAGCTGCGCTGGAGCGGTCCAGCGCCTGGTTTCGACGCGTTGGCGAAGAAGCTGGACGCAGCCGTCGCAGGAAAACGCCGATTTCCAAGCAGTCGTCGTGGACTAAACGCGCGCCGACCCGAAACGCCGGCTTAGTTGCAGACGAACGCTAGCTTCGCAAGCGTTGTACTTGTGCTGGAACTGTTCCTGACGGAGAGAGTTCCCTGACCAGCGGAGCCGGTGCTTTCATTGACTGTGCCCGCGCCTGGGTGACCGTCGCTTCCCCGAACAGCATGGCGACGAGGGCGATGGCAAAGACAACCGCCATGGCAACTACGTAGATGACCACTCCGGCTATTTCCATGTCGTAGCGGCTGAGTTGTTTGGCCGAATAGCTCTGATCTGGATGATACGTCTCGGGATTGTACTTGGGCGCGTGCATGTGAGGCTCCGGGGGTAAGGTGCGATTCGCTGCTGGCTGGTCGGGGTCCGCGTGGGTTTTGCAATTGACTCAAGCGCAACCAACCGGTTCGATGCTGGTGCAACGCTAGCTTTGAATGCAGTGCGAAACGCTTGCTCCGCAGCAATCACCGAGTAAAGTGTTGTAAAAAGATTCCGGCCGACTAAGTGAGTTCACCACAGAAGGAAAGATCGAAATAGATCAACTTATCAGTTAGACATTCTTTCGGCTGGCCACTTATCAAAGAATACACATCGCTTTAGCAGGATCAATGATGTTTTGCTATTGGCTTGCCGCAAAGAATTTGT
>JASLEQ010000758.1 GCA_030151135.1 Candidatus Sulfotelmatobacter sp.
CCCCGTTGTTCCGTTACTGTAAGTCGCAGTCGCAGTAAATTGCTGCGTCGATCCCACCTGCAGATTGGCGGTGGACGGCGTTACCGCAATCGAGGTGACCGTCGCCGCCGTCACCGTCAACGCTGCGGATCCACTCTTTCCCTGATAGTTCGCAGTGATCGTCGCTTGTCCCGCAGCCACGGCGCTTGCCAAGCCGGAAGAGTTCACGGTCGCAATGGAACCGGCGGAGCTAGTCCACGTTGTTCCATTTGAAGTGACGTCGCTGGTTGACCCATCGGTGAAGGTCGCAGACGCGGTGAACTGCTGCGTGGCGCCTACTGTGACCGAAGCCGTAGATGGAGCAACCGTGACAGAAGACAATGTTTTGGTTACGGATTGCACTGTCAGAGCCGCAGACCCGTTGATCCCGTTGAGCGATGCGGTCACTGTAGCGGAGCCCGTGGCTTTGGCGGTCACCAATCCTGTTTTGCTTACTGTCGCAATCGATCCCGAGCTCACCGACCACGCAACGCTGGAGCTGACATCCGCGGTGGATCCATCGCTGTATTTAGCAGTCGCTGCGAACTGTTGTGTTTGTCCCGACTGAATGCTGGCGGTCGCCGGAGAAATAGTCAGAGACGATAGAGTCTTCGTCCCGCCGGAAGTCCCGCCTGTGTTGGAAACTCCCTGACATCCCAGCCCTACAAATGTCAACGCGAGGGTTGAGGTCGTTAAGACTGAAGAGAGCAAAAAGCGGCGCTTGGCTTTCATCCATTCACTCTTGTTTGGGTATTTCACTACTGTCGGGCGTGGCTTAGGCGCGAATTCGGCCGAAATGGTTGCCGTCGATTCTCACAGGACAGGTACCTTCGATTATGCGGACCACATTTTTTTCTTTGGCGGTATACAGGCTTTCTGGTAGCTTCGCTTTGTTGCGATTGGCTCTGGCCTTCTGTTCTGCTATCGCAACCACGAAAACAACACGCTTCTTCGTCTGCGCCCCTACCTGCCCGCTCGCTCCGTAAGGGTGCTTGCAAGTCTGCTGTTGGCAAGTTCCCAAGTCAGAAAGCTCAAAAAGTTTATGGAGGGGCGTTACATGTATAAGCCTTTATTGGGATTCGTGTGTCTATCAGTTCTCTTTGCAACATCCGCACTTGCCACCGTGAGCGTCAGTTCTCCTTCCAATGGCGGAACTTACGCGGGCCCGGTCCAATTCACCGCAACTGGATCAAGTTCAACCTGCCCCACGGGCGTCGGTTCCATGGGGATCTACACCTCACCCGGTGTCCTCGCATACGTTGAAAATGGTGGCAGCCTTAATACAACTCTGACGTTAAATCCGGCGGCCTACAACATCGTCATAACGGAATGGGACAACTGCGGTGGCTCGACAACCGCACCCGTCAAGATCACAGTTCAGTCCGGCGGTTCTTCTGGTGTCTCGGTCAGTTCTCCCGCTAACAACAGCACCGTGGGTTCGCCAGTGAACTTTAAAGCGACGGCCACCACGACCTGTCCCAAGGGAGTTTCTTCGATGGGTATCTACACAGCTCCCTACCAGCTTGCCTATACCGTGCAGGGAGCCAGCCTCAACACAAACCTGTCGTTGAGCGCAGGAACCTATCACACTGTCGTTGAGGAATGGGATTCCTGCGGCGGGGCCGCAACCACTCCAGTCACAATCACAGTCACCGGTGGCGGCGGTGGAGGGAATACATTCTCCGCGCTCCAGCACAGCAGCGGCTGGTCCGGAGCCGGACAGCGCGCTCCGAACTTCGTCAATTGCTCGCCTTCTCCCTGCGACAACATCTCATTCTCGATGACGCAAAACATCAAGAATCCGTCGATGAGCGGTGAGGCGACCCAGTTCTCGCTTGGCGGCAGCCAGGGATATGGCGACGGTTTCTGGAACAATCACCTGATCGGCGATTTGTCTTCGCAAGGAATGCCGGATAGTAACCATAGCCTGGTGCCAACACTGCATAACTTTACCTACGACGTTTACTTCTGGGCCGACAACATCGGTCTCGCTCAAGCCGTGGAATTCGACATCAACCAGTTCTTCAGCAACATGGGCTTTATCTGGGGACATGAATGCCGCGTCGCTGGCGGCAACGAGTGGGATATCTGGGACAATGTGAATGCCCATTGGGTTTCGACCGGGATTCCCTGCTATCCGAACAGCAACTCCTGGAACCACCTGACGTTAAAGGTGCAAAGGACCTCCAACAACCAGCTGTATTACGAATCCATCACACTCAACGGACAGACTTATCAGGTCAACCAGTACTACAACGCCGGCTCCGCCCCCGGCTGGTACGGTGTGACGGTTAACTACCAGGAAGATGGCAATTCCAAGCAATCGCCGTATTCCGTTTACCTCGATCAGTTAGCTTTCACATACAACTGAGCGAGACAGTCTGAATGGCCGAAAAAAGAAGGGCACGGTTTACGACCGTGCCCTTTTCTCTTTTGGTAAAGCAAAGCCTTGCTACACAAAGCGCCAGCCTGTCCTCAGCCCCGACTCGAATTGTCTTGATCCCAATGACGTCGACTCTACTTCGTGACCGAGATGATCGCGGGATGTTTGTTCGTGCCGCCCTGTTCATCGATAAAATAGATAACGGAGCCGCTGCTGATTGCATCGTTGCCCCAGAATGTGCCGGTCGCGACTGAGAACGAATTCGAAACTGCCTGGTTCTCTACGAGGAACGGTGAAGCGATTCGGCTGAAGTTTTCCGTACCCGAAAAAGTGCCGGAACCGAGATTGACTGTCCCAACCTGATTCGCAGTAAGGTAGTCAGCATCGTTATCGGTTCCGATGGAGTAGAGCCCGGCAGCCGGCGTCGGATTCCCTTGCTGCAATTCCAACGTGCCCGACGTAGCTGGATAATCATTCCCCAGCAGAAATGCGGTGGTCCCGTCGGAGCGTGTCACCAGATATCCCACTGGGGTGACAAAGTTGCCGCCAAAGACTACTCTCCCGCTGGCTGCATCAACGGAATAAGCAGTGCTCACGGGCCACCTTGAGACAGTGCCGGCATAGTCCTGTATGAGCAGGCCGGTGCCCGTACCCACACCATCGAAGCCCGCCGTCATAATCACCACCTCGGGAGCATCATTGATCGCCAGTCCTGTCGCGTGAGCAACGTAGGTGTGGTTCAAGTAGGCTGCCGAAAATAGCGAGCTATCGGTTGCAAGCGCTCGCCCGCTGCAGACTGGCGTACTCGCCAGCAGATCTGTCGAAGCGAAGAGCACCTCTGTAGCACTGACTACGTAATAGACCGTGTTCAGGCTGTAGTTATAGCCGAAATTGCTCATAGCAAATGATGCAATTCCTCTTCCGTATGAATCGGTGGATGAATACGAGCCAGTTCCGCCTGTGATGCCGGTCAGCAGAGAACCTGCATCGTCTGCATCCACTGCCAGATTGTTGACGCTTCCGCTACCCGCTGTAAACGAACCCGCCATTCCAAAATTTCCGCTCGTCGCATCGGTGCCGGTGAACAAGAAGGCGTACATCCCATTCAGGCCTGAAGCAAGTGCGGAAGGATCCTGACGCCGCAGAATGCCGGTGCCGCGGGGCCCGCTTCCGCTACTGTCATCCAGCATCACGTGACCTTGGGAAAATAAGCCGGAGCTGTTAGGAGTGCTCACCGAAAAGTGAAGATTATTTGTGCCTGCCGAAGTGGCCAATATCAGGCAGCCGTTATTGTCAGCCCCCAGCGTGTATGAACTGCTTGCTGGAA
>JASLEQ010000252.1 GCA_030151135.1 Candidatus Sulfotelmatobacter sp.
GCTCGGTCGTCACTCTGAAAGAGCACATTTCGTGGGGTCCAGTCACCGTGAACGATCTGTCTGGGCAGACGCTCGAAGCTATCCAGCCGGGGAAGCAGCCAAGCCGCTGCACTCTGCAGAATTTGCTTTTCGCGCGGGTCCGAAGTAAAGGCGACGAACGCCTCAGAAGTGAGCCTGCCGATAGTTTGTCGCGTCCTTACGGAAATGCCATCTGGAATATCCAACGACTCTGGCGTTGGAAATGCACGTACAATCCCGTGGAAGCACGCCAGACCCTCTGTCAGCGCTGGATAAACGCCGGCGTCGTCGACCCCAGGATGGAAGCCGGGGAGATGATGCGTCAGGCACCAAACATAACCAGCATCATCCACCAGAAGATCTCCGGCCTGACTGGCGATGATTTCTGGAATAGATAAGGATATATGTTCGGTTTTTAGATATTGATTCAGGTAAGTCAGCAGTTTGGCTTGCCGTAACAGGTCCGTAAATCTGACGCGTTCCGCCTGTGCGAGCCAGTAAGACTGTCCTACGCGCCAGGTGGCACGGCTTACACCGAGACCAGTGCGAATTGCCGGTTCCTGGATTCGCCAATGTCTGAAAAGCACATCGGCAACCAGATTTGCCCGGGATGGGGCCACATCGCTCATATAGGCGATTTTACGCAGTCAGGTCCGGTTGATAAGTCCGAGAGTGGCTTGCTGCAATGGCAAGCCTTTGTCACTCCAATGCGAAATCGACGGATCCACGAAAACTCGGACTCGTCAATTGACGACTTCAAGCCAAATCACTCTGCAGAGTTTTTCGCGCTGCGAATCCGGATAGGCACCGACTTCTCTGACATTGCCAACATTCGGGGTGGCAGTACCCGGCGTTAATCGGCACTGAGATGACATTTTTTTAATCTCGGGGCGCCCAGCAGGTGGGGCAGCGGACGCCCATGCCGAGTGCACAAAATTCGGCGAGCGCCATCGACGTGCCCGCCGTTGGCGCTGCAGTCTCTTTCGTTCCTCCCGCTGTTGCCTAATGATCAGGCCGAGCAATGATCCTCGAAGAGCAGAACGACCCCAATGCTTGCGGAAGTGAATCCTCCGCACCGCGCATCCTCCGAAAGGTGGATACCATTCGCTCTCGCGATTGATTAGTTTTGACTTGCAGCGGAAGGGAGCAAGCTTTTCCATGTGGACGAAATTAGCAGATCACGTCGGCAGGCATTCGCGCAATGTCGTTCCGGCACTAGGGCTGTTTCTCGCCAGTCTTGCGACTCTCGCCCTTGCCGGCTATCCGATCTACGTAATTCGCCCCTTCCGCGAGCAGACGCCTGCCGCCCTCGATCGAGCCCTCTGGGTGCTATTGCATTTCAAACCGATTTTGTTGCTCCTTGCTCTCGGGGTTACCGCTTTGGCCCTTCTCCTTTGGCGGCGAACCCGTTGGATCGCGCGGCTGTTTCTGGTCCCGTCGATTGGTGTCGTCGTGCTTGCGGCGGCTTCCGCTTGGATCAATCCCTACGAGAAGATGTTCCATCCCTTCGGCGAGCCACGCTATCTTGCTACTCAGCAAGCGTCCGTCGATGCTGGCGATATGGTCATCGCCGTGACTCTCGGTGGCGAAAGCCGTGCCTATCCTATCCGTGAAATGGGATACCACCACATTGTGAATGACCGGCTGCATCAATTGCCGATCGTCGTTACCTATTGAACGCTCTGCCACACGGGTCTGGTCTGGACCCGCAGCATCAACGGACGCGAGCTTCACTTCCACTTGGCTGGCATCAACAACCAGAATTTCCTGATGCGCGATGAGGAAACTGGCAGTTATTGGCAGCAGGTCACGGGAACAGCTATTGCCGGTCGCCTCAAGGGTGAGCATCTCACGCTTGTGTCACAGGATGAGCTTAGCTTCGGCCTCTGGAAGAAGGAAGAACCAAATGGCACCGTCCTGGCTCCCTTACCCCTGTATGCCTCGAAGTACGAAAAGGCGACGTGGGAAACGGAGTATGTCAAGCTTCCCACCGTGATCCATGGTGCCAAGGGCACACTTGCAGACCGAGAGACCGTCATTGGCGTGGTGCGCAATGGAGTAGCCCAGGCTTATCCGATGAGCAAGCTGACCGTTCAAGCGCCAGTGCTGCTCGACAGTGCAGGGGGCGAGCCGATCATGCTCGTCCTTGGCCCCGATGGGAAATCTGTGCGGGTCTTCTCTCGCAGGATCGGTGAGAACACTCTGGAGTTTTACGGCCGAAGCGCGACAAATGGAAGTGCCTGGGCATTGCTTGAATCGCCTTCACTCAGCGAATGGAATTTCGATGGATGCGCACTGAACGGCGAGATGCAAGGACAGTGCCTCACCCGAATCGATTATTTGAAAGACTACTGGTTCGACTGGGAGCACTATCACCCAAATACCGGCATCTACCGGCACTGAGTCAGATTGCCTGAGGCGCAACAATCACGGTATGATCCATGGCACCGGCCAGAAACGCTGCGGCGAGCGCAGTGCGGAAATGATTGTCGGCATCGCGATTGATGCCGTGGACGAAGATGAGGGCGCGAGTAATTTTCTCGTTCTTCGCTTTAAACGGATAATTGCGGTAGACCAGGAGTCTCGATGATTGCCCTGTCGCGCTGACCTATTCTGCGCACTCGACGCTCACGGTCATGCATGGCGCCGCTCGATCCGCCTGATCGGCTTCTTCAAGTTCATGGCGTCGGGGCCGGTCCGCGTGCTCGGCAACTTTCAGCAACCGCGCGTAATATGTTCGCGCAGTCTGCCGATCGCCTGCGCGGCGGGCTGCGTCGGCTGCCCCATACAGCGATTGAAATCGGTTCGGTTCCTTCAAGAGGGTCGACTCGAATTCCTTGAGAGCTTCAGTCGGATGCTTCAGTTCAAGCAGCAACTCTCCGAGTTGTTCGCGGGCCGGAGCGAGCGGCCCGGGCGTCACCGCGCTCTTCTCGGTCTTATCTTCAAGGGCAGCGGCTGTACGCATGCCCGCGACGGCGTCCCGCGGATTTCCTTCGGCGAACGCTAACCATGCAACAACCTCCAGTCGCTGAATCTCGACCTGGTCGGCCCAGTAGCTCTCATTCATTTGTTTCAATTTCTCACGACTATGTTGAAGAGAGTCAATCGCCGAACGCGCTGTGGCGCGGTCACCAACATGTGCGGCTCCCAGGCCTCGTGCAAAGTAAGTGATCGCATCTGTTTGCGGATAGGGGCTGGGAGTGAGCTCCAACCGCGCGGCATCAGCCCATGCTCGCCGCTCCAGAGCATATCGAGCCGGAATCGCGGCATGCGCGAAATATGCTGTTGCCGGACTGCCGGCTCCGCCAATCAAAACCTTGGGATCGAAGCGCGCGAAGATCTGGATCGCTGACTCAACGATGGCTTTTGCCGCATTATCCTGAGCAGTCTGCAAGTACGCGTAGATCAGGTAGTCGCAGGCATGCAGTTCGTCAACCGGCTGGTCAGCCTTTCGCGCAGCCGAGGCAGACGCAATGTTCGCGTCGATCGATGCCTGCCACTCCCCCAACCGAGTGAACGTGTGGGAGGGCATGTGGCGGGCGTGTGGAGTCGAAGGGGCGATCTCTCCGTAGTGTTGTGCCGCCTTCGCAGCGCGCGCCGCCAGTGGAGGTACGTCGTACGCGTGAATAATGTAGTGCGCGAGCCCCGGATGATCCGGATACCGGGCGTACAGGTTGTCCAAAATCTCACCGGCTTTGAGCTGTCGTGCATACGTCTTATCGGCAGGGTCGGCCGCTGCGGCAATGGCCAGCGCATAAAATATGCTGGCTTCGATGTCCTCTGGATAACTGCCACTGACAGCACCCATCGCACTCTCGTATGCGACCATACGGGAGCGCTGATCGGTGTTGGCAACGTCACTGTAAAGGTGCGCCACAGCCTCTACATAAGCACGCTCCCGCGCCGTCTTCGGCATCGCAGCCCGTGCTTCGTTCACGGCTTTGAGGCCCTGCTCCAGCTGTGCCTGCGGCTTGACACCGGAAGCGAAGGGATTGCCCCAACTGCTCAGAGCGATTCCCCAGTAGGCCATGGAACAAGATGGATCGGAAGCGGCGACGGCGTGAAATGCTTCGATCGCCTGGGAAAATTGGAACGAATGCATCAGGGCCACGGCGCGATTGAACTGTGCTTCAGTTGCGGTGCTGCATGAAGTCGCGAAGTGAACTGTCCCCAACTTTTCGACTCGGTCGGGCTGATCAGTCTGGGCAAATGTCACGATTGACGATCCAGGAACCAGAACAACGAGCCAAAACACGAAGAGAATACGCATCGCAAATCCTTTTGGGGAAGGCGTGGGAACCCCATCACTCGCCATGCCGCCCATCACAATACCCGTGGTTACCATGAAGCTGCTTCGATCCATATTGGCTCCTGAATCGGAGATTGAAAGTCAGTGCAGGACCAGCGGCAGGAATATCGCCGGCTTATCCAATCTGTCAATCAGAATTCAAAGCAGTAAGCCCCTCTATTGACGAATCTGAGTGATCGCGGGTCCCACAGCGCGATCGGACTCGATCGCCTCTTGGAGGGGTCTGCCGCGCGTTGATGGACCAAAGCAGAAGACCACAATTGCCGCGACTACGAGAACAGGGTCAATGATAAAGAACAGTATCGATTTGTGGAGAATTGCAAAGAAATGTCCAAAGACCAGAAGCATGGTCACAGCCCCGACTCGTCCCCATGCCGATGCGATTCCCATTGCAGTCGCACGTATCTCGGTGGGATAGATTTCTGGGGTGTAGGTGTAAATCGCAGTGGAGCCGAGGGAGACAAAGAATACCGTTATCCCTGCGAACGTCATAATTTGT
>JASLEQ010000764.1 GCA_030151135.1 Candidatus Sulfotelmatobacter sp.
CCTTTCTCAGTCTCAACTCAAGCGAGCGATCTCGTCGGGTGGATTCCTGGTCCCCCCCCATCACGGCAAATATGACCTGGCGTGTTCTGCGGCAACGGACCCCTACACTCAGTGCGGATTCGTCAAGTTGGTCTGCATCTCACGCCTGAGCCGATTTCTTCTGCATCATCTTCCCGACAAGTACATTGGCACACGCTTCGGCACCTCAGAAACCCTGTTTGCAATGCAACTAGATTCGCTCATCAACCCTTCCGTAGGCTTGAAAGGCGTTCGGCCTCTTGTATCTTCCCAGACCCAGTTGCGAGATGCTTGGTACTCCAAGGACTACTACGAACCGGCTCGCCGGGAAATTGTCGAGGCCGTCCATCCGGCGGCCCGTACCGTCCTTTCCGTCGGATGTGGTTCGGGCGAAACGGAGAGAGAACTGGCGCGGCGCGGCCAGCGTATATGTGCTGTATGTCTCGATCCGGTGATTGCTGGTTGCGCGCGCAGTTCCTCGATCGAGACGATCTGGGGCGATTATAGGCAGGCATCCGGCCAACTCGATAGCCGGACGTTTGACGCCCTCTTGGTCACAAATGTGCTTCACCTCGCCGCAGAGCCGGAAGCCATGCTGAGGACCTTCCTGCAGTATCTGGAGCCCGGCGGCCAATGCGTGATTGCTAGTCCCAACCTGCGCACGGCCAAGTATCTAGCTGCGAGGTTGCGCGGTGATGAAGCATTTCGGGATATCGGCGATTACGCAAAATCGGGAACCAACCTGCTAACGACCGCTCGGCTGAAACACTGGCTGACTTCGTACCATGTTGGACAGACTGTTGTGGTGAACATTATCCCGCCTATGAGACACCGATCGTCGTTGCTCACGGCTGGGCTTTTTGATCACATTCTCGCTTCAGATTTTTTGATTACCGGTTACAAGCGACCGCTGGGCCGCAGCCACGTCACACGGCGGGATAGTCCCTTCTCCGAGCAGATTGCACGCTGACCCGGCCACTCACTTTCATATGCGCGGACTTCCAGTTAAGGACCCTTTCTCCTATTTCGGATGCGTGTTTCGCAAACTGCATACGTTCTGGTTGAAGATCGCCTACCCGTTCGCGCGGTTCGGCCGCCACGTTAATATTCACCCGACATGCATCATTCCTCGCGGCGGATCCCCATGGATCAGCATCGGGGATGACGTCTACCTTTACCCAAATAACTGGCTCAATGTCATTCTGATGGGTCATCCGGAGGATGAAGTGTTTGATCCATCGGTGGTCCGGCCGAAAATCATTCTTGGCTCTGGATGCAATTTCAATCGCAACAACACCATCGCGGCTGCAAATTGCATCGAGTTCGAAGAGAATGTGCTCGTCGGGCAATCGTCGATTTTCCTGGATCACAACCATGAATACCGCGATCCTTCCAGACCGGTCTATCAGCAGGGTCTAGGAACCTGCGGCAGCATCCGTATCGGACGCAACTCCTGGATCGGCCACGGGTGCACATTTTTGAGCGCGCACGGTGCATTGGTAATCGGCCGGAATTGCGTGGTGGGCGCGAATTCGTTCGTTCGCCATAGTTTTCCAGACGATTGTGTCATCGCAGGAAATCCCGCCCGTATCATCTCGCGATTCGATCCGAACACTCAGCGCTGGGTGTGCATCAACAGGCGTGAGGATCCGGGAAGAGCGGAATTGGATACGGTATCAAATTGATACCGCAGGCCCCGAAGCACGACATATGCCCGAACATTATCGATATGGCGCAGGTTTAGATCAGTCGCTTTTGCACCCGCTTGTCGCATGCCTGCTGGCAGCCGCACTCCTCTGCGTTCTTTTGCTTCCCAGGAAATACGCCTCGATTCCGGTTCTTTGGATGGTTCTTCTCGTTCCTCTTTCGCAGCAGTTATATGTTGCCGGGTTGCATTTCTTTGTGCTTCGAATTGTGATCCTCGCAGGCGTGGTACGCGCCATAGCTTCCGGCCGACTTCCAATCCGCGCCGGCTCCGGAGTTCGCGGCATAGACCGGGCATTTTTAGTATGCACTCTGGCGCAAACCGTGGCGCCCATTTTGCTCTTCCAGAATACAGACGCGCTCGTCTATCAACTCGGTTATTTCTGGGATTGGTTCGGCGGATACTTTCTCTGCCGATGGCTCATTCAGAGTGAGGACGACGTCTCTGTCTTCCTTAAGGCCCTCGCCATCTTCATGATTCCTGTGGCGTTTGGCATGATGTTCGAACAGCACTCGCGATTCAATCCTTTCAGTGTGCTGGGAGGCATTTCTCCGTTACCTCTCGTTCGAGAAGGCAAGATACGCTCGCAGGGCATTTTTTCCCATTCGCTCATGGCGGGATCGTTCGCGGCGGTCACGATACCCCTTTTCCTCCTGCTTTGGAAAACAGGGCGTGCGCAACTCTTTGCGTCCATCGGGATCCTCTGCGCTTCCCTGATGGTATTCACATCGAATTCAAGCACAACGCTGTTGGCATATGTAGGAGGGATCGGGGCCATCCTGTTTTGGCCTTTCCGCCGAAGGATGCGCAGAATTCGTATAGCGCTTGTCTCCGTTCTCATCTTGCTCCATTTAGTCATGAAGGCGCCGGTGTGGTTCCTGATTGCCCGGATCGACCTCACGGGCGGTTCTTCCAGCTATCATCGGGCCGAACTGATTGATGCATTTGTGAACCATTTCGGCCAGTGGTGGCTCATTGGCACCGATAAGAATGGCAACTGGGGACTGGACATGTTCGACACCCAGAACCAGTTTGTGAACGTCGGAGTTGCCGGAGGCCTTGTCGCACTAGTGTTCTTCATAGCGACTCTCTCCAGAAGTTTTTCGGCCATCGGTCGCGCTCGTTGGCGCATTCGAGGTGACCGTCACGAGGAATGGAAAGCGTGGCTATTGGGATGTTCTCTCTTTGCAAACATTGTTGCCTTCTTTGGGGTGAACTATTTCGATCAGGGCCGGATGATCTACTTCGTGGTGTTAGCAATGATTGCTGGCTTTGCGAACCAATCCGTCGCCATGTGTACGGAATCCACTGCTCCAGACGTCGACGCTCCCGCACTTTCGTCCGACGAATGGGACATCCCGCTTGGGGTCCGACTGGCCTCTCGATGATATTGCCCTTCGCTATGGACATCCAATACGTTGTGATCACTCCCGTTCGCGATGAAGAAGAATATCTTCCACGCACGATCCAAAGCATGGTCCGGCAAACGGTTCATCCCTGTGAATGGATCATCGTCGATGACGGTTCACGCGATCGCACCGCGCTGATCGCCGCAGAAGCAGCCACACGTTATCCATGGATCCGCCTTGTTTCTCGCCACGATCGCGGTTATCGGAAGTGGGGAGCTGGCATCATCGAGGCATTTTATGCCGGCTATGACGCGCTCACGTTTCACGACTGGCAGTACATGTGCAAACTAGACGGGGATCTGTCGTTCTCCCCGGAGTACTTCGCGGCATGTTTCGAGAAATTCCAGCAGGACTCGCGCATCGGTATCGGAGGGGGCGTGCTGTACCACGATGAGAATGGCCGACCTGTCCTTGAGAAGACACCCGCCTTTCACGTCCGGGGCGGAGTGAAATTGTACCGTCGTGCCTGTTGGGATGCCCTCGGCGGGTTGTGGATTGGTCCTGGCTCCGACACGGTCGATGAGTTGAAGGCCAACATGCTTGGCTGGCGAACCATGAGCTTTCCCGACTTGCACCTTTTGCACCATCGGTTCACGGGAGCCTCATGGGGAAAATGGGGGGGACTCATTAAGGATGGAAAGATTGATTATATCCTTGGATATCATCCCCTCTTCCTGTGCGCAAAACTACTGGTTCGGACCATACGAAAACCATACCTGTTCGGGTCGATGGCCCATCTCTACGGTTATATGCGGGCATGGATGCATGGCGATGCGC
>JASLEQ010000283.1 GCA_030151135.1 Candidatus Sulfotelmatobacter sp.
CCGCCACCGATCGATCTGGGCCGTCCCCGATGAGTAGCAGCCTCGACGGAATCTTTTTTCTTACGCGATCAAAGATCTCAATCACATCCGTTACGCGTTTGACGGGCCGGAAATTCGACAAGTGCACCAGAACCCGTTGCCCGTCCGGGGCGTATTCTTCTCGCAAACGATCCGCAAGTTCGGTGTTGCGGTGATACACGTCGCAATTTACCGAGTTGTAGATCACCTCAATCTTGTTCTTAACGTCAAAAATGCGCTGGGTTCGATCTTTGAGGTAGTTCGAGATTGCGGTGACTCCGTCACTCTGCTCGATCGAATAGCGCGTGATCGGCAGATAAGAACGGTCGAGTCCGACAAGCGTGATGTCCGTTCCGTGAAGCGTCGTGACAAACGGCAGGCGCTTTCCCCTCGGTCCTGAGGCCAGCATCTGGCGGGCCAGCAGTGCGCTGACTGAATGCGGAATCGCGTAATGCACGTGCAGCAGGTCGAGATCGTAAAGTTGCGCCACTTCGGCCATGCGTGTTGCTAAGGCCAGGTCATAAGGAGGGTAATCAAAGAGCGGATACCGCGAGACTTCCACTTCGTGAAAGTGAATATTGGGCTCGTCGTCTCCCCGCAGCCGGATGGGTTGCGCGTACGAGATGAAATGGATCTCGTGGTCGCGATGCGCCAGCTCAAGGCCCAGTTCCGTAGCCACGATTCCACTGCCGCCGTAGGTCGGATAACACGTAATCCCAATTTTCATGTGAGGTGTGCTGTGCGTATTCTCTGATTCGATGGCCGTACGATGCGGTGGATGCAGATTTTACACGAGTGGCCATTGGCGGCTGGGAAGTCGCCAGAGACATTATAGAGAGGTTTTCGGGCCTACTCCGAAAGTTGTGCTCGGATCAAGCTTGTCGAGATGTGCCTGGAACCGCTTCTTTGATTCCTCCGGCAATCCCGTGAATTCGATCCCCATCCCCACTCCGGGGTCGCGTGTCCGGACGACCGCGCTGGGAGAGAGCCGTTCCTCACCAATCCAGAGATCGACGCGTAATGCAGTGGCGATGGGCAGCGGCATCACCGTTTCAACATAACAACCATTCCCGCTGATGTCCGTGGCGTTTACGCGAAGCGGGGTATTCACGCGTTCGTCACGTAATTCGAGAGGATACGAGATCTTGTGGCGAAAGAATTTCCGGCGGTTATCATGTCGCGGTGTGGTCCGTTCTTCCGCCTTCATTTCAGCCGGCAGCGCGGGCATCCAGGGGCAATCCTGGTCCTGCACCAGCTGGAGCCCAACTTGTGTTTTCTTCAGGGCTCCCGCGTCAACAACCCAGATGACTTTGCAGCGGGCCTTCTTGCCTTCATACTGCACGCCGATGACGTCGCCAACCTTTAAGTCCGGCTCAATACCGTATACGCAGGCTCCGGTCGCGCTTATATTTTGGGCGATAGCGTTCTGGAAGAAGGGCTGGTTGTTACTGCCCATTCCCCACACCTTGACCTTCAAGTCCAGAGTCGCACGTGGCGCTGACCCTTGGGCCGGCATAAACGCTCTCCTCCACCGCAGAAAACACGTGAATGATACCTATCTTACTATTTGCGGTTTTCTCGACACGTTACCGGAGTACCTCGGGTATTTTGAGTCTTTCGTGCCCGAAATACGGGTTTCTCCCTCTATCGTAAGGCTAGTTCCCGATAGGAAATGAGTTCGATATCTTGCCGAGCGAGAACCTCCCGGGCGCCAGGAAGCGTCAGAACGCGCAACTCCGTTTCACGTGACTCCCGTAACCGCGTTTTCGCACTCTGCAGGTCTGCGTCGTTATAGCCGGGGTGGCACACGAACTCCCACGTTCCTTCCGGGATGCTGTCCGCGATAGCAACAAACAGGCTCTCGTCCAGACTGCCGGTGACCTCAATACCGAGGGTCCCGTCAGGAGTGACGAACCCATCCCGCTCCACGGCTTCACGGAATTTTCCGGCAAAACTGCGCAGAATTCGAACCTCCGCATAGCGGGTCCACAAGTTCGGCCTCGTCAGAAGCCGGCTCGACTGCAAAGGAAAGCGTGGACCAAACGGATTTCGCACGGCGCGTACGCCGCATTCTGCAGCGGCTATGAGAAGAGGTTGAAGTATTTTAGGGAAAATATGCGTGTGCTTGTGAGTGTCGAAATGTGACACGCAAATTCCTGCTGCCTGAAGTTTGTTGATTTGGGCCGTCGCCTCAGCAGTGACCTCACCTGCGGTAGCGCGGCCGGTAATTGCACGCGCCGCGAAGCCTTTCAATCCGTCCCGAAACCGGTTGGATCGAGTGAGTGACGGAATTGTCGCCGCCTCGAGAAGTGGTTCGCCGTCGATGAGGACGACATGACATCCGACACTGAGATTCGAATCCTTCTTCGCCAAATCCTTGGCTTCGGAAAATGCCGGACCATTCGCCATCAACGTGGTCGAGGTGACCACTCCATCGGTATGCGCCTTTATGATGGCTCGGTTCACCCCTGATGTGAATCCGAAATCATCCGCGTTGATGATGAGCCGCCGCATCGAGCGAGTGTAGCAAAGCATCGATTTCAGCGAGAATTGAGAAATCCATGAATGAACGTGATTGAGAAGACTTATTGGCGAAAGACGGCGAGCGGTGACTGGGATACAGGGCGTTGTCAGTCAGCAGTACTCATTGCAATAAATTCGTTCCTGGTTTGACCGTTTTTTCCGGCGTCACGTATACTCGTTAAGGCGCGGTTCGCGCGGATGCCCCTCTAGATTTCTGACCAGGCGCGGCACTCTGGTCGCGCGAGGTACGAGGGGCGGTTAGCTCAGCTGGTTAGAGCGCCTGCCTTACAAGCAGGAGGTCGCAGGTTCGAGTCCTGCACTGCCCACCATTTGGCATTCCGTATAAAACCGGGGACGTAGTTCAGTTGGTTAGAACGCTGCCCTGTCACGGCAGAGGCCGCGGGTTCGAGTCCCGTCGTCCCCGCCATTTTCATGTAGAAATCTCGGAGATTCATCTCCGCGGCGTGCTACGTCATGTTCTTTCGAGATCCGGTGTGGTCACTATTTCCCCGACCCGACGAAAATTCACGAAAGACCACTTGTACGAGTAGCAAGACGTTGATCCCATCTTCAACTTTCTCATTTAGGTCGGAGTGCTTGCGCGGTCGGCAATCCATCAGCACTCGATAGAAGCTCTGCGTCAAGCCTCATCATCGGTTCGACAGTGTTTACCCAATCGATGGTGGAATTCAGCAATTCGGTGGCATAGGGATCGGCTCCGTATGCTTTAAACCGGTAGGTTGTAATAAAAAGCGTTCCGGCGCCGATTTTCAGCTGGCAAGCCAAGGCACAATTATTGTTCAACCATCCGTAGGTAATTCCGGACATCACGTTATGAAACTGCTCCGGTGCCAGCCCTCGAATTACGTACGCCGGCGCGACTGCGGCCGACTCGAACCCCAATATCGGAGTAAAAGCCAGCTCTGAGAACGGCCCTTCCTCGCACCGTATCCAGTTGAAATTCGAAAACCACCGCCCATCCAGTTCTGTACCCGAACGTAAGGCGATCTTCAAAGGCCAATGGCTCGGGAGCGCTGCCTCTGTTTCCGCAAGCAACAGTAGGCGGCCTCCATTTTGCAAATGCTCTGCTGCTAGATCATCATATTGGCCTGAAATCATCAGAGCGGTCGGAGTCGAAGTGGAATCGACCGTAATGCCCTGCTGTATTAGCGCGGACGCCAGCGAGTGGCAGCCCTTTCCTAGAACAACTCTCGTCCCATTATTTCGCGACTTAGCGGGTAGGACAGGAAGAATGTAGCTGTTTTCGGCCAAACGGTTACCGTTGCGATCGCGTAATTCAAGTTCAAGACGATGCGCGCTTGCCTTCTTTACCGCTGGAAGCGAGATTCCAATAGCTGGAAGTTTTATGACGCTGCCAGACAGGATGGAGTCCACGATGGGACAGGATCCCGTTTCTCCCCAACTCGTATTCCACCGAAGAACCGTGCCCGATAAATCACCGCTACTGAAATGGGAGATGAAAACAGGAATGTCGATTTTACTTTTCTCGTAAAACGAGTAAGCAGGGAGCCTGCACGCAACTAGGTCGTCTCCCTGTATCTTGCTGAGATCATCTACATACACTTTTTCATTTCGCCACATATCAAGCAGGCCATTGACCTCCCAATGCACGTCTGTGATGCCCGTGATTACATATCCGCGAAGGGATTCGTGGGACCGTATACTTTCAATCTCATACTTGAGTGACATGAACTGATGGCGCTGGGTCTCTTCAGCAAGTTCGTTGAAGCTGGAGAAGATTTTGTCGAAGCCATAGTCGTGGAACCGATCGAGTACCCCGGCGGGCCGGGTAACACCCCGCTCCCCGAACGAAATGTTGAACCACCACGGCAGGTTGTTGGGAAGTCGTGGCAACCCCCAATTCCCGAATTCTGAAACCAGCAGAGGTTCCTGCCCGGTGCGATCAGCGTCGCCGTATGGGCTGAAGGTCCAATCCGGCCTCCTGGCCAGTTCAGCCAGCCATCGATCCCAGAGTTCCAGGTGGTCGGGCATCGAATAGTACTGATGGAAGTCTTCGATGTCCGACTTGAGATGAAAATTGCCTTCGCACGGGCTGTTATCCACCACAAGCCGTCCCAACGGCCTGAGCAGATCTTTAATGCGATCGAACGTTGCGCGTAACCATTGCCGCTGCGAGGCATCCTTCAAATTGATGCCCCACGATTCGTTCATGATTGTCTGCAACACGATGCTTGGATGATTCCAATCACGGATCAGGATTTCCCAAAACATGCGGTCCGCACGCACTGCCGCCATGCTGGAAAAGTGATCAGACGGAAACCAGCAGTCACTCCATGAGGGAAGCTCCGTCCAGATGAGCATTCCAACTTCGTCGGCCACATCCAGATAGACCGGGTGCGCTACCTTCAAATGGCAACGCAGCAGATTGATGCCCAGCCTTTTCGCTTTCAGCATCATGTCGCGAACGAATTCCAGCGAAGTCGGGGTATGGATAGTCTCGGGATAAAAGTCCTGATCCAACGCCGCGCGCATGTAGAAAGGCTCGGCGTTCAAATACAGCTCGCCGTCCTTTGCTTCGAACGACCGAAATCCGAACCGGGTGCGCCGGCGGTAACTCACTGCTCCGGTGAGTTCGGCGGTAATTGTGTATAGATCGGGACTTGCCGGAGACCACAGGAGCGGCTCGGAAATCCGTCCTTCCACTTTCATGACGTGTGCCGAAGGGTCCAGGGGCAAGCGTTTATCGGATACACAGCGGCCGCTTTTGTCGAAGGCTCTCACGGCTAGTTCGACCTTTCGGGCAAATGCGCCATTGTCCGCGCTTAATCCCAATCCGGCCAGCCGTGCCTCCACTACAAAGTCGCCAGTAACCCGGGGGGTGACATCCAGACGCTCGATATAAATGGCGGGACACAATTCAAGGCGCACGCCCTGCCAAATACCTGAGTTCTGCACGTACCAATTCTGTTTCCCGTGAGG
>JASLEQ010000351.1 GCA_030151135.1 Candidatus Sulfotelmatobacter sp.
TTCGAATTACGGAAATCTGGTCGAGTTCTGGCTTGATGGCGCCGGCAGCGAAGGACACGTTTACAATTTCCCGCGCATTATAGAAACACTTCGCAAAGTGCAACCAAACACGCTCGTCTTCGCCGACGCCGCACTATTCGAATACGGAGACATTCGATGGGCTGGCAACGAAGATGGGAAGATCCCATACGAGAATTGGAACGTACTGGATCGGCATGGTTATCTGCGCTGGAGACCAGTGGAAGCAGATACGCCGCTACATCAAGGACAGTGGTTCTGGCACCCGAACGACGAAGGCACCCTTAAGTCGGTGGATGAACTCATCACCACCTATGATCAGACAATCGGTAATGGTGGCCAATTGATGCTCGGCCTTGCTCCCGATACCCGAGGGCTGCTACCCGACGCAGACATCAAGCGGCTTGAGGAGTTCGGGGCGGCTATCCGAAAACGGTACGGTCAAAATCTGATCGCACAGAACCATATCGTGAATGCCCAGACTGAGCCAGCGTTCGATGAAAATCCCGACACATTCTGGTCCGCACCAAAAGGGTCACATCATGCCGCTCTCGAAGCGGATTTCAGGAAACCCATCACATTCGATCATGCGGTCACGATGGAATGGCTGAACGATGGACAACACGTCGAACATTATCGGATTGAGGTTTGGGACGGAAGGACTTGGAGATCCATAGCCGAAGGCAGTGCAATCGGGCACAAGCGGATTGATTCCTTTCCCACGGTGACAGCGTCGCGGGTGCGGCTCAACATTCTTTCCAGCTCAACTGAGTCTCACATTCGTGAATTTCAGCTGTTTAACACCGGCAATGCTGCCCCACATTAAGCCATTGCATGATGATGATCGTCGTTGCAGGGGGACATGGCGCCTGACAAGCCCAATCGCCGCTGCCTGCAAGATTCGCTAGGTTGCAAGAGCCTCTCTCTCTGCCAAGCGTGCAATCCTTTTCTACTCTGTGGTGTAGTTCACTTCCATCCTGCGAACCTGAACTGCCGAAATATACAGGGCGATACAGGCTACGACCAAAACGCCAAGGATGGCTAATGGCGCGGAGATTGGTTCAGCATTTGAAACCAGCAATGCGAAAAAAGGAGAAGTGCCGGGAGCAACCGGGATTTCAACGGGGCAAAGCGATTTCAAGTAATAGATGATACTGAATTGCTTGAGGATATTCGGCAGGAATGGATTGATCCCTTCCCAGATGAGTGCAGCAGCGGCAGGCGCGATCGGATTCCGAAAGACCATTCCCGCAACCAGAAAGAATGCGCCGTACCCAACGCAGGCGAGAACGGTCACGCCAGCATAAATGGCAGCATGCTCAAGTCCGTGATTGTGGTACAGGTAAATATTCTGCTCCGCGGCGGTAAAGTGCCACAGGAACGTGCCGGTCTGAAGAATTTCGCTTGTAACAAAGATCGTGCAAGTGGCCAGAAGGCCAGCCAGGAACTTGCCAGTCATCAGAACGTCGCGACGAACCGGAGCCAAAAAATAGAAATGGAGACTACGATCAAGAATCTCTCCACGGAACAGATTCATGAAGATTCCGAGACAGCCGAAGAAGATAGCCAAGCGCAGGAAGAAGAACTGAAAAACGCCCGCGAACATGGTAGCGTCTTGTCCGAGATCATTACTGCTGTTTAGGGCGACGTAATCAACTTTGCCGTCCGCTACACCGAGGTAGAGATCGCTTCGACCGTCCGAATACTGCAGGTCTTCGTGAGCTATTTTGACGTTCTGGCCGTTTTCGACCGGCCGATCCTCGGTCCAATGACTGGCGACGGGCGCCTTCCCAAGAATCGCAATGACCTGATCCTTCGTCATCCCTGAACGGACGGCAGTGAGATCCTGATAGGTCAGCGTTTTCTCGCCGCGACGCGCGATCCCTTCGGAGTGGTGCTGGCGATTCGCAACCGCAAAAGCGAACGCGATATAGAGCAATACCGGCAGAATCGCTAACACGTAAATCCACAGGCCGCGGCGGGCAAAAAGTGTTTTCCTGAATTCAAGGCGGATTACTGCCTTGATTTGCGCCCACCAAATCCGGTTCATCGCACCACCTCATCGTTGCCAATTAGGTATTCATAGACGGAAAGCACGTCGTCATCAGCCGGCGCAATGGACTCGATCTCGATTCCGTTCCTGGCCAGATCATTCAGTGCGAGATAAAAACGATCGGAATCCCTCGTCTTCAGCAAAAGCCCGTGTTCGTCTTTGTGGATCGAAATCTCAATGGCGTGCTCCGCCTCGAACATTTTTGCCGCCAATTCGCGCGGGCGATTGCAGCGAATCATGATTTGCGTGGGGTGCTCCTGAATTTCACTGCGGACACTTTGAATCTGCCCTTCGGCGACCACGTATCCGTTGCTGAGCAGTATCACCTGGTCCGAAATGACGTCGACTTCATGGAGAATGTGGCTTGAGATGATCACGTAGCATCCTTGTGCCGCTGCGGAACGAAACAAAGCAATCATCTCTGCCCGTGCGAGTGGGTCCAGACCGTTTAACGGTTCATCCAAAACCAGTACTTTCGGATCGTGCGCCAGGGCCTGAGCAAGACGGATTCGTTGGCGCATGCCCTTGCTGTATCCGGCAACCTTACGCGATGCTGCTTCTCCCATATTGACGCGCTCAATCGCGCGCCATGCCATCTGTTGGCAGATAGCCGAATCTTCTCCAGTCAGCCGCAGATAGGAATATAAGAATTCGAATCCGGTTAGCCCCTTCGGAAACGAATCGAATTGCGTGGAGTACCCCACAATCTTGAAAAGGTTTTCCGGGTCGTCAGTTCGATAACCCAGGACCTGGACCCGGCCGCGCGACGGCCGCACAAGTCCGGTCATCAGATTCATCAGCGTGGTCTTGCCGGACCCATTGGGACCTACGAGCGCAGTGATTCCAGGAGGGACTGAGAGGTTGACGCGGTTAACTCCGAGGATCTCTCCATAAAACTTTGACACATCTTCGAAGATGATGCGATCGCTCACCGGATCACCTCGAAGGCACGTACTTTCCGAAGCAGCAGCCACAGGCAAACGGCGCAGTACAGCAGGATCGCAATCACTGCCTGCAGGAGCGTAAGTGATTGATCAAGATCGACGCGGAACAATCCGATCCATACGGTACCCATCAGGTATCCAAGGTTGAAGAAGTATCCAGAGTTGGTGCGAAGAACAGCGTTGACCGCTTGTCCGAACCCAGCGCCAAAGAACATGACGGCAAGCAGCAGCGCTCCCGCAACGACCCTCCATTTCACCCATGCGGACAGAGCCATCGCCACTAGAGATAGAACTGCGATCCAGATCAACGATGCTACAAGCAGGCTTGCGGCGATCCAGAGGTTATTCCAGGTCCAACTCGCACCTGCGAGGCTTGCCTGCATGGCGAAAAGCACCAGGCCAGGAATCCACGTAATTTGCGATAACAAAATCACGAGCACCGACGATTTCCCCAGAACATATTCGGCGCGCGAAAATGGGCGGCAGAAGTAGAGCGGTAAGGCTCCATTGGCCAAGTCCGGTGAGATCAATCCAGGCCCAGTGAATGCGGTCAGGAGAAATGCCAACCCACCCTGCGCACTCATGAAGCGAAAGAAGAATTTGTTGTCAATCGATAGGATTTCGCTAGGTATGCCAATTTTTGCCAGAAAGCCAGCACTGTGTGCCAGGTAAATCATCACCAGGCAAGCGATCGGAAAAAAGAAACAAATGACAAACAGGCCGGTTTGAAACTTTGAC
>JASLEQ010000767.1 GCA_030151135.1 Candidatus Sulfotelmatobacter sp.
ATTTTTCACGACCTCTTCGTAATTGTCTCGCTTGTAATTGATTCCGTGCTGCAAGCCAAGCTTTGCCACCCGAGCGAGTTTTTCGTCCGATGACGATGTGCCATACATCTCGACCCCGAGCGCCTTACCAATCTGAACTGCCGCCGTGCCCACGCCTCCGGCAACTGCGTGGATGAGCACTCGATGTTTTCCACCGTCACTGCGGGGAACGGTCATGCCGGCTTGCCAGTATCCAAGGTAGGCTGTGAAGAAATTCACCGGAAAAGCTGCAGCCTGCTCGTCGGTCCAGCCATCCGGGACCGGCCACAGCAGGTTGGGATAAGCCGCGGCCTTTTGCGCGAAGGCTCCCCACTGCAGATATCCCATGACGCGGCGCTTGCTGGACTCCTCGACTCCCGAGAACTCACGTCCCGCAATCAGAGGCGGCGGAGGCGTCCCGGGGTATCCTCCTTTCGTAGTCATGAAGTCGGCGAAATTCAACCCTCCCGCTGCAATCTGTACGAGGGTGCGGGGCGGTTTCGACTCGGGATCCGGCATATCCTTCACAGCAAGCCCTTCAGGACCAGCTAAATTCGTGATAACTAAAGCTTTCATAGGAAAAGTGTAGCAGGGACCACCCTATATAAGGGTGCGACCAGTCTCAGGTCCGAGTGACGATCCCTGTGCCCAGGATTAGCCCCCGGTATATACTCTTTTGGGTCAGCTTTATCTTCCGGCCAGCCCCATACGGGCCGGAACGGGGCGTTTTCATTTCCCCTAATATTTAAGCCCCGCCACACGAAAGGCCACTTCAGCGTCCCGGGGCGGCGTCGAAGGGGCACGGATGTAGGTTCTCGACAATACGGGAAGCCGGCATCCGGGGGGAGGTTTGCGTGGATATCATCCTTGTACGTCTTCTTTTTGTTCTTGTTTTGTCCGCCACCTGCTACGTCATTCAACCTTTCAATCTTTCACGTCCACTGGATGCAGCCGTAGGAGCTACCATTG
Source organism: Candidatus Sulfotelmatobacter sp. (assembly GCA_030151135.1). Next base: position 988 of record JASLEQ010000767.1, read on the forward strand.
GAGCGGCTATTGTCCTGTTTGAATGGAAGCTCCGGACCGTCAGCCTTAAGCGGTTGATCGGAGCTGCGATCGGCAGCATTCTGGGAATCTGCGGGGCATATCTGTTTGCGCTGGTCATTCGCAGCAGCGTACCGGAAGGCCACACGCAAAGTTTCCTGCAGATTCTGGTAATGCTGTTGATGGCTTACGTGGGCCTGATCGTTGGAGCTAACAAAGGCGATCTTCTGAACCTTGCCGCCCTTGGTGGGATTTTCGGTGGAGAGAAACAATCGAAGAAGAGCTATAAGATTCTCGACACCAGCGTCATCATCGACGGCCGGATCGCCGACATCGCGGAGACTGGGTTCCTCGACGGTATCATCGTTACGCCGCAGTTCGTGCTGCGAGAACTGCAGTTGGTTGCCGATTCCGCCGATTCCCTCAAGCGCAACCGTGGGCGCCGCGGCCTCGACATTCTGCAGCGGTTGCAGAAAGCAGCCAACCTGCAAATTCAGATCGTGGAAGACGACTTTCCCGCCGTACGCGAAGTCGACCTCAAGCTGATCGAACTCGCCAAAGTGTACGAAGGAAAGATCATCACAAACGATTTCAACCTCAACAAAGTCGCGCAGCTTCAGGGCGTCGAAGTCCTCAACATCAATGAGCTTGCCAACTCCTTGAAGCCTATCGTGCTTCCGGGCGAGGCCATGCGTGTCTTCATCCTCAAAGAGGGCAAGGAATACAACCAGGGTGTCGCTTACCTCGACGACGGCACAATGGTGGTTGTGGACAATGCGCGGAAGATGATCGGGAAGACGATTGATGTCTCGGTTACCTCTGTGCTGCAAACTACAGCCGGGAAAATGATTTTCGGTAAGTGGGATGAACGGGCTGCGTATTCACGGCAAGCTGTCCCGGTTTCGCCCGCTACGCCGACGGTGCCGGTGCCCGCGACTCCTGCGCCGATTGCGATCCCTGCCGCCGTTGAGACGAAACCAACCACATCCTGATCGCAACCCAGCTCACGAAGGCGGAGAAGCCGCGATGCTTCTCCGTTTTCGCTTTTTTAGATGACGCTGCCGCGTTTGAACTTCCAGTCCTGCCCTCGTATACTGACAAACCGCGATGAAGGTGTTTGTAATCATTCCCGCCGCAGGTCTGGGTACGCGTATGGCTCCCGTGTCGGCAAAAGATGCCCGACATCCTTCGAAGCAATTTACAGAACTGGCCGGAATTCCGATCCTGATTCATACACTGCGCAGATTCTCTGTAATCGAGCAGGTCAGTGAAATCTGGGTTGCTCTGCGGGACAATGAAATCGAAGGCTTCCGCGAACGGCTCGGTAAGGAAGCCAGCGACGTGCTCAAGAAGAGGATCGAATTCGTAGTTGGCGGCGGGCATCGCCAGCAATCAGTCGAACATGCGCTGAACGCGATCTCCGCCGCATCGGACGACATTGTGCTGGTGCATGACGCCGTCCGCCCGCTGGTCACTCCGGAAATTATCCACGACGTCATTGAGGCTGCGAAAAAGTACGGTGCCGCGATCGCCGGACTCCCCGCCGTCGACACCGTGAAGCAGGTCGAACGCACGGCCGAGGGCGCGATCGTCAAGGCGACCATTCCAAGAGCAGGCGTGGTGTTGGCGCAGACTCCCCAGGGATTTCGTTACGACGTGATTAAAAAGGTATTCGATGAAGCGACGGCCGACGGCTTCATGGGCACAGACGAGGCCTCGCTGGCAGAGCGTTCTGGTCACGAAGTCGCCGTGGTCATGGGCTCGCCGAAAAACATCAAGATCACTAATCCCGGGGACATGGAGTTGGCGGAGTTCTACCTAGGAAAATGAAGCACGCATCTCCACCGATTTTCACCGATAAGGTTATTCTCCCCCCCATAGGCTTTTTGTTTTTGGATGTTCCGCGAGTGAGTGTCGCGCCTGCGGAAACGACAGGAAAGGTCATTGAATCGGCGGTCAAGGTTATTGCATGAGGATCGGGTACGGCTTTGATTCCCACGAATTCCGCGCCGGTATCCCGTTAAAGATTGGCGGTGTCACTCTTCCGCATGACAAAGGGCTGGGCGGACACTCCGACGGAGATGTTCTTCTGCATGCCATCACGGACGCTTTGCTCGGCGCAATCGCCGCTCCCGACATCGGCGCGCTGTTTCCGCCTTCGGATCCGAAATGGAAAGGCGCCGAATCCGTCATCTTCCTTCGGGAGGCGCTGAAGCGCGTCCGCGCTGCGGGATATGAAGTCGCAAACGTGGACTCCAGCTTGATCCTCGCGGCGCCGAAAATCGGGCCTCATGCAGCCGCCATTCGCGCCCGCGTTGCCGAGTTTCTGGGTATTCCGGCCGATTGCGTCGGTTTGAAAGCAAAAACGCCCGAAGGATTAGGACTGGAAAATACCGTGGTCGGACATGTTGTGGTTCTGCTCCGACCCGGCGCCCATCCACCGAAGAAGGCGAAAAAGAAGAAACGGCGCTAGAGGCGTTCAGCGAGTTGCGTCCATCAGCGCGCGAAAGATTCGCTCCGAAGCCTTATCGTCGTCCACCGACCGTTCCGGATGCCACTGCACCGCCAGCACAAAATGATCTGCGGCCGTTCCCTCCAGCGCTTCGATGATGCCGTCGTCCGGACACCGCGCCACCAGCCGCAGGTCCTTCCCAATCGCGTCGGCAGATTGATGATGGGAAGAGTTCACGGGCAGCACAATTTTCTCCGCGTTCCGCTCGGCGCCGACCACGCTCGCTAGCAGGGAGGCTTGGGCAATCTCGACCGAATGTGCTACTGGCACGTTTCTGCCTGCTTCGTGATTTACCTTGTCCCGCGTCGACTGCGGCAAAAAATCTGGAATATGTTGAACCAAAGATCCGCCCCGAAACACGTTTAGACTCTGCAGTCCAAAACAAATGCACAGCACCGGCTTTTTCGCGGAGAACGCTTCTTCCAGCAGCAGGAAATCTGCTTCCTCTCGCAATGGATCAGCGGGCGCAGTGTGTGTCGAACGAGACTTCCCGAACTTGGCGGGATCGACATCGGCATTGCTACCCGGGAGTAATACGGCGGCGCAGTTCCCTGCCAGGCTCTTGATCTCAGACGCGCTCTGATTTAGTTCGACGCGCACCGGTTCTCCGCCGGCCAATGTGACTGCCCGCTCATATTGGGGAATCGCACGCTGGCTGTACTCGCGATCCGCGGAATGCGGCATAGGGATAGCAATGCGCGGCCGCATGAGTTAGAGAAGAAGCAAAACTTTCATGAAGGAGTCATCCAGTACGGCGAGCCGAAAGCATATCTAGAATCTCTCTGAGTCCCTGGCGGATATGCTGGAGTTCGGGAGTTGATTGCGCAGGAAACGGGATCGCCGTTTGCGACTTGTCGGATTTTGTTTCCGTGCGCAATTGCTGGCGCGCGCCTGAAATGGTGAATCCCTGCTCGTAGAGCAACTGCTTGATGCGTAATACGCTTTCCACATCGCGCTTGCGGTACATGCGCTGACCTGTGCTGCTCTTGACGGGTTTCAATTGCGGGAACTCCGATTCCCAGAAGCGCAGTACATAGGCGGGTAGTCGGCAAAGGGTGGCCACTTCTCCAATGCGGAAGTAAAGTTTATCGGGAATCAAAACTTCCTCATTCTTGTGCTTATCGGCGCCCTTTTTCCTCGGCATATGAACTCCCGCAACGGACTGGCTTTTATTGTGACACAGGTGCTCCGTGCGGCATCCATTTTTCTCGCCACCGGCTCTTGTCCAGGCAACGGAAAAGCCTCTTGAAAGGTGCTTCTCTCAAGAGGCCAGTGAAAAACTCGTGGTGTATGCGAGTATCGTCTCGCAACCGGTTAGTGTTTCTTCTTTTTTGCCTTCTTCTTCGTTGCCATTGTGAAGGTGCCTCCGTGAGCGATTTTCCCTTGCAAGGGGTGAACGACTTGGGCCCTTAGCTTGAAGAACCCACGCTACTCATAGTAGGCGAAGGTCCTATAACCCAAGATATTGCGGCACGATGAATAAAGTGTCAATAGAATTCTGCATTCCGGGTGCCAAATTCGTTCCCTCATCCCCGCCCGCATCTGACCTCCAAACATCCAAAGCGCCCGCAGCGGACGTCCTGCTACACTGCGCCTCATGCGGCGCGATCCGATTGACCTGGAAGTTTTCAAGAATCTCTATCACTCCATCGCCGAGGAGATGGGTGCCGCGCTGCGCCGGACGGCATTCTCGCCCAATATAAAGGAGCGCCGCGATTACTCTTGCGCGGTGTTCGATGGCAGCGGGCAGGTCATCGCGATGGGCGACCACATGCCTGTCCACCTGGGATCGATGCCCATGTCTGTTCAGGCTGCAATGGACGCGGGCCCGATGCAGCACGGGGACATCGTCATGCTCAACGATCCTTTTCGTGGCGGGACGCATCTGCCGGACATCACACTGGTCGCTCCGGTCTTCGTATCGCACAGTGAAGCACGCGGGCGACCGCGACGAACCGGAGGCCGTCCCGACTTCTACGTTGCTTCTCGCGCTCATCACGCCGACGTCGGCGGGACTTATGCCGGGTCCATGGGCCTTTGCCGCGAAATCTATCAGGAAGGTCTTCGCATCCCTCCCGTCAAACTGATGCGCGGTGGGGTTACCGATCGCGACATGCTCGCCATGCTTCTCAACAACGTCCGCACGCCGCACGAACGCGAAGGCGATCTCGGCGCTCAAATCGCCGCCTGCCACACCGGAGGGGAGCGATTGCGAGAACTTTGCCGGCGTTACGGAATCGATCGGGCAATAAAGGCGGCATCCGATCTGCTGGATTATTCCGAGGAACTGATGCGGGCATTCCTGCGGCAAGTTCCCGAAGGCGAATATTCTGCCGAGGATTTTCTGGACAATGACGGTATCAGCGAGCAACCGATCAAGATTGCTGTAACGATCAAGGTCGATCGGCGCGGCGGCAAACTCGCGCGAGGGCGCCCGAATCCCATGGTCATCGTGGATTTCGCCGGCAGCGATCCGCAGGTCGAAGGCAGTGTGAATGCGGTGGCTGCGATCACTTATTCGGCCTGCTTTTACGTCTTCCGCTGTTTGCTGGCGGAAGACATTCCGGCCGCGGCGGGGCTAATGCGTCCGATTAAAGTCATCGCGCCTGAACGGACCGTCGTGAATGCAAAACCACCGGCCGCGGTCGCGGGTGGCAACGTCGAGACCTCACAGCGCATTGTCGATGTTTTATTGAAGGCACTCGCCCAGGCAATTCCTGATCGGATCCCCGCCGCCGCGTCCGGCACGATGAACAATCTCACAATAGGAGGAATCGATCCCCGCACAGGAGAACCGTTCACCTATTACGAAACCATCGCGGGAGGCATGGGCGCGTGTCCCTCCAAAGCGGGCGTATCGGGCGTGCACACACACATGACGAATTCGCTGAACACTCCGGCTGAAGCTCTCGAATACGCCTACCCGCTGCGCGTGCGCTCGTATTCTCTTCGCGGAAATAGCGGTGGGGAAGGCAAGTTCCGTGGAGGCGACGGCATTGTTCGTGAAATCGAGGTCCTCACTGACTGCGAAGTTACGGTGCTCGCCGATCGACGTTCCCGCGGCCCATGGGGGCTGGCAGGAGCCGAAGACGGAGCGGCCGGCAAGACCACCGTGATCCGATCCAGCGGTGCTCACGAGTCCATGCCGGGAAAGTTCAGTACGCGCCTGCGGAAAGGGGAGCGAGTTAGGATTGAAACACCCGGCGGAGGCGGCTGGGGCAACGCCGGCGAACGCGTTTAATCTGCGCCAGAGGAGCATTCCATGCACGTCTTGAAGTCAGTTGGAGTTATGTCGGTCGCCAAAATGATGGGCATTCTTTACGGCTGCCTGGGTCTGATCTTTATTCCATTCTTCCTGATCTTCGCCATGGCAGGAACACTCGCTGGGCAGAAGGAGGTGCCGTTCGCAGGCGTGATCGGCATCGTTTTGGCTGTAGCGATGCCCGTGCTTTATGGAGTGATGGGATTCGTTACGGGCGCCATTGGAGCTGCGCTCTATAACCTTCTTGCGAAATGGTTAGGAGGCTTTGAACTGGAATTGGAGATCCGTCCGGCCGGTGTAACCGCCCCATATCCGCTCATCCCCCCGCCAACTCCGGTCACAAATTAGGCAGGTGAAAATGGAAAACGATCTGGCGAAACACTATCTGGAAGAAGCAGGACGGCAACTGCGCGGGCATAAACACCTGGGGGAGGCCGCGATGACCCAACTGCGAGACGAAGATTTCTTCGTCACACTCGATCCCGAATCGAATTCTATCGCGATGCTGGTCAAGCATCTTGCCGGCAACATGCGCTCGCGCTTCACCGATTTCCTTACCAGCGATGGTGAGAAGCCCGATCGCTTTCGTGACCGCGAATTCGAGATCGCTCCCGTAAATACACGCGCCGAAATCATCTCCTGGTGGGAGGAGGGTTGGGCGTACGTCTTCAACGCCATCGATTCACTTAAGCCTGAAGACGTCATGCGAGTCGTCACCATCCGGAATGAGCCGCACACGGTGCTGCAAGCACTCAATCGCGCGATCGCGCATTATGCACAGCACGTTGGTCAGATGGTATTTCTGGCCAAGCATTTGCGTTCGAGCGAATGGAAAACGCTCAGCATTCCGCGCGGCAAGTCGGAGCAATATAAAACTGTCGTTCCGAAAGCATCCAAACCAGGAAGCTGACCGACCGTGCGGTCGGGGCGCCTCTCACGGCGGTGCTAGAATCATACGTTTTGGGTCAACGCGAATTCTGGCATCAGAGTTAGGTGGCAATTATGGCTGCAACAATGCTGGCGGTGGTCAAGCCAGAAGCGGCGCCCGGCGCGGATGTGCGTGAGGTAAAGGTCCCGAGTTTCGGACGGACCGACGTCCTGGTGAAGGTCAAAGTCGCTTCCATCTGCGGCACCGATCTTCACATCTACAACTGGGACCGTTGGGCGCAGAACCGCATTCATCCGCCACTCATTCCAGGGCACGAGTTTTGCGGAGAAGTTGCTGCGTTTGGCGACGAGGTCACCAGCGTGAAGGAAGGCGACTTCGTTTCTGCGGAGATGCACGTCGCATGCGGGAAATGCCTGCAGTGCCGTACGGGCGAGGCCCACATTTGCCAGAACGTGAAAATCATCGGCGTGGATGCCGATGGCGCCTTCGCCGAATACGTCGTTATTCCTGAATCCAATATCTGGAAGCTCGACCCTGCCATTCCGCAGGATTATGCCTCCATTCTCGATCCGCTCGGCAACGCGGTCCACACCGTGCTCGCCGGAGAGATTGCAGCCAAGACCGTCGCCATCACAGGTTGCGGCCCGATCGGGCTCTTTTCGATTGCAGTCGCGAAAGCGGTGGGAGCGACGGCCGTCTTCGCCATCGAGGTCAATGAGCACCGCTCGCGCATCGCCCGCGAGATGCAGGCCGACTACGTCTTGAATCCAGCGAAAGAAGACGTGAATGCCATCGTCACGGAAAAGACTGGAGGCCTCGGCGTCGATGTCGTGCTCGAAATGGCGGGGCATCCCGACTCGATTCGAACCGCCTTCGACATTGTGCGGCGCGGCGGACGCATCTCTCTCCTGGGCCTGACCTCCAAACCGATCCAGCTGAATTTTTCTGAGGACATCATCTTCAAAGGCATCACGATCCAGGGAATCAACGGCCGCCGCATGTACCAGACGTGGTATCAGATGACAGCCCTGCTGAAAGCCGGCAAGCTCAACCTGCATCCTGTCATCACCGACCGCATTTCGATGAAAGATTTTGGAACAGCAATGGAGCGCCTGAAGACGGGGGAGGCCAGCAAGATCCTGGTTTATCCCAACGGAGTAAGGTAATTGCGTGGCGAGTGCGCCCCGCACACGCTGAGGTCATGGACGCCCGATGAGTCTCGACGGCTATGTCCGCTGCACCTGCATTCGTGATGGCAAGGCGAAGGAAACACCGCCATTCGCGGATCGCCTCACATTCAATGAGGCTGGAGCTCCGTCGTTGACTGGCGACCCCGACGATAATGAGTGGGAAGCGCACGACCAGTGGGTGGAGAATGCCTGTGAGCATCAAGGCTTCCTGGCATCCGAATTTTTGGGAAATATCACGCGCGTGAAGAAGGTGCGGGACTTCGTCAGGGGACTGCAAGGCGATCCGGGCCCTAAGTTTCCGATCCTGCTGAACAAAGTCGTTTACGATGGGACGCACACCGGCGATTTTCTACCGACCAAGCAGACCGCCGCTCTTATGAAAGAAGTTGATCTGGTGCTGGGGTCGAAAGATATTCTGACAGAAGGTGAAAGGGAATTTTTCGAGAGCATGAAACGCCTGTGCGAGGCGAGTCTGGCGACCGGAAATCCGATTGGCTTTTGAAAATCTCGTGATCAGGTCTCCGCGAATCCTGAAAAATCCTTAAAATTCCCGAAATGGGAAATCCAGCGGCCTCGAGAAAGGCATTTTCTGACTGCCGATATTTCGGCAAATTGCCATAACACGTTTGAAAGCATCGAGTTGCGGCAAACCTGGATTTCTCCTTTATAAATTAAAATTGCACTCCGGTAATTTTATGGAAGTGACGAAGTGTTCCCGCGGGAACACTTTTCCGCCGTAGACTTAAAGTTGTGGCTTGATTCGCGCGAATCCGAGCCTATTCGTAGCCAGGTTTTCTTATGACGACAGCGACCCGCAGCAATCCTCTTTCTTATCTCACTGAACAATTGAGCGAACTTAAAAGCAGGGGCACGCACTTCAAGCTGCGCGTGCTCGATGACGAACAGGCGGCTGTCTGTACGTTTGATGGCAAGAAAGTCATCAACCTGGCGTCGAATAATTACCTCGGGCTGACCACGCACCCGAAACTGCGCGAGGCCGCGCTTGACGCGACGCGCAAGTATGGCGTGGGATCGGGCGCCGTGCGCACCATCGCGGGCACGATGAAGATCCACATGGAACTGGAAGAGAAGATCGCGCGCTTCAAGAACGTCGAAGCGTGCGTCGTCTTTCAGTCAGGGTTCACGGCGAATGCGGGGACAGTTTCTGCGGTGCTTGGCAAAGAAGATTTCATCATTTCTGACGCGCTGAATCACGCCTCCATCATCGATGGGGCCCGCCTCTCGCGAGCCAAGATTCTGGTCTTCCGGCATAAAGACATGGCGCACGCGGAAGAGCACCTTGCCAGCATAAAAGATCAGCCGGGCAAGAAGCTGCTCATTACTGATGGCGTCTTTTCCATGGACGGTGACATTGGCCCGCTGCCAGCGCTCTGCGATCTGGCAGAGAAGTACGGTGCGATCATGATGGTCGATGACGCGCACGCCTCCGGCGTTCTCGGTCGCAATGGTCGCGGTACGATCGACCATTTCAACGTGCACGGAAGAGTCGACATACAGGTTGGGACGCTGTCAAAAGCTATTGGCGCACTGGGCGGATACGTTTGCGGCACGCGCGACTTGATTGATTTCCTCTATCACCGCGCGCGACCATTCCTCTTCTCCACGTCACATCCGCCGTCGGTCGCGGCAACGTGCATCGCTGCATTCGACGTGCTGGAGCAGGAACCGGAGCGTATGGAAAATCTCTGGGAAAACACGCGCTTTTGGAAGAAAGAACTCGCGCTCCTTGGATTCGATATCGGCGGCAAGACGACGCCCGCCAGCGAGACGCCGATTACACCGATCATCATTGGCGACGGAAAACTTACGATGGACTTCTCTCGCGAGCTATTTAAGGAAGGGGTACTCGGAACGGGCATCGCGTTCCCGACCGTGCCAGAAGGCAAAGCGCGCATCCGCACGATCATGACAGCGACGCACACGCAGGAGGAGCTACAAAACGCGCTCGGAGTGCTAAAAGTTGTCGGCAAGCGTATGGGCATACTTGCGTAGCGACCGCTTCACTACATTGCAACACTAGCCTTCCTAGCCACCTTTCGACCACGCCGTGAGCGGCTCGATGTTGTGTCAGTTTTTCGGAACGCCGGCACTACCTGTAAAGAGAGGCCGGTTTACCTCTTCCGGTGAAGTTGTGTCCAGGTGTTCCGCCTTCCATCGCATCGCCGCAGTAATTCTGGTGCGGCCGCTGGGGTGATCGTAGAAGATAAACTCCTCCAATGGGCTGGGATCGAGCTTGCGATATTCTCCCAGCAACATGTCGACATTCGCCTCGGCGTCGGGCTGGCGTGCTGCGTTCAGCCCATACATGTCAGCCTCAAATTCCATGTTTCGGGTAATGGTGTTGCCGATAGGCGTGGTGAGGAAAAAGAATAAAGAGAAGACAATGACGGCCAGGGGAAGCACCGCAACGTCACCGATGCCGCGGATGTCCCATGCGGTTCCCCATCGTAGAAGCGCGAAATGGATTGCCCAGTTTACGAAGGCGAACGCAACCACGATCAGCACACCAAACATGACCAGTCCCTTGTAAATGTGATTGAGGACGTAGTGCCCCATCTCGTGGCCCATCGTGGTTGCAATCTCCGCCGGCGTACATCGCTTCAACAGATTGTCGTTGAGCGAAATGCGCATGGTTCCCGCGAATCCGCTGACGTTAGCGCTGACTCGATTCGACTGCTTTGACGCATCGAACTCATAAACATCTTTAGCAGGGATGCCGTTCGCTCGTGCCATTGAGATGATCGGGTCTTTGACGCTCGGATCCTGTAGCTTCTTGTATTGATTGAAGAGGGGCGAGATGTACACAGGTGAGATCACACTGATGAAAGCTGCGAAGATGATCATCAGGACTGCGCCCCATATCCACCAGGTTCTTCCCAGTCGGCGAACAATTCCGAATAGAGGGATGAGGAGAATGGCCCCGAGGATGAGCCCGACCGCCAGGCCTATGAACTGATCCCGCATCCAGCCGCCGAAGGTTTGGTTCATCAGGTCATAGTTGCGCTCCCGGAAAAAACCTTCATACATCGTCATCGGAAAACTCAGAATCGAGGTGACGATGAAAAATTGGATCCAGTACAAAGCCGTCTGCAGCGGCCGGAACCGCGTAACACGTTCGGCCAGATCGCGCATCTTTGCAGACCAACGGAAGTGCAAGAGTATCCACATCACCACAAGAGTCACAACGAGGTCCCAAAGCAGGAGCCAGTAGCCGCCTTCGAAGTAGGCGTCGGATTTGGCGCGGCGTTCAGGCGGCATTTTCGCGAGATATCCATTCACCGCGGCAGGAATGTCAAAGGCAGGAGCATCACTGCCCGTCACGGTTGTTGCTTGTGGCGAAGCCGCAGGCAAAGTGGTTTGTGCAACCGCCCAGGACAGGAACGCAAAGAAAAGAACGACAGTGAGTGTAAGACGGAGCACTCGGATCATGAGAGCCTCCCGATATGTGACGCTGATTTTGTTGTATACGAAAACGAACTTCTTCGGCTGCGGCACGCCGAAATCAGTCTTCCTGATGAACGATACTG
>JASLEQ010000369.1 GCA_030151135.1 Candidatus Sulfotelmatobacter sp.
ATGGATTTGAGTTTGGTGACTCCAGCCACGGGTTGATCCGATTTTGTGAACGATCTCACCATTGCCGAGCTTTTCCATGAGACTGGGGGCGGCGGAAACAAGCTCTCGACCGCTGGAGGCCACGGTTGGACCGATTCCGAAGACGACGCCGGTGATGATGAGAGCAAGGATCACGTAGACCTCGGCGATGGACAGCGCCCGCGATCCTCTGGAGATGGCATGCCAACGCTGCACACGCGAAACCAGGGGGGAAACCAGATACGCGAAGAAAATCCCCATAAGGAACGCGAGGAGGGTGTGACGAGCACCATAGACGAACGCCGCCCCTACGAAAAGGATGAACAGAGTGCGCGCGACCCTAAGGGTTCGTGGATCGAGAATTGGCATACTGATCTTTCATAGAGCGAGGCTGCGCATCGGCAGCCGAGGAGTTTTGGCTCTTGCGATAGTTGAAATATGTATCGTCTTCGTGAGAGTGGTGAGGAACAAGGAAAAAAACCTTGGCGGACGCCGACATTGCGTAGTGTTTTGGCAGCCAGATGTTGTCGCCGACCGGAGCCTTTTCAAGTTCGAAACGGGTTCCAGGTTCCACCTGCGCAAGGAAACCTTCGATACTCACCGGCCGAATGACGTGAGCCTCGACTTTGACCCATTGATAAGTTTCCGAATCGATCCATAGTTTGCCTTCCATACCGGGAAGGACCTGGGTATCGCGATTAGGAGGTTTATACCCGGGGCGCGGGGTAGCTTTGAGAACGTAGACTTTGCGGTCGCCGAGAGTCTGCTGGCCTTCGGAAGCAAAATCGAAGGCTTTGGTCAATTGCTGAAGCATTTGATGATCACGACGGCGACTGGCCTGGTATTTGGCGATGCGTTGCGACCGTTGCGCCGGTGACTCGGCTTTTCGGTGGGCCAGCATCTGCTCGTATTTCTTCTGCTGTTCTACTCTTTGGGCGCCAGTCAGTTCTTTGCCATTGATCGCGATGAGGCGCTCGTAGGGTGACCCAAGCACGGTTGTCACCTGGTAGGTCTTGGAACCGTCCGCGTCGCGATCTGTTTCCTCGTTATCGTAATTTGGCGCGGCATCCCAGTCGCGATTGTTGGCCTGGACCGATTTCTGAATGATGGCGGCTAGATCTTCGTGGGTCTCTTGTGCAGGGGTCTGTTGGGCGACGCAATACGGAACAAGCACGATGCTTAATGCCGCCATCACGCCAGCAGCAAGCACGAAGCCGAAAATTGAGGAACTGGCCGAGTACATCTCGGTTGGGTTGAGTGATTTCAGTTCATTGAGGTGGAGACACGCCCGAAGCTTTCCCATGGAAGCCATTGACTCGGCATATTTAGATGGCTGTCGGGAGTGAGGCAGTTTTCTTCGAAATCGGAAGTGGAATCAGAGTTGTCGACGTACCTTTTTGCGCGAGCGTGCGACGGTTGGGAGATTCGATTCGGAGCGCGGTCCGGCTGTTGCCAGCGATTCGTGGAAACTCATGAGGAATGTAAGCGCTGTGAAGTTGGCTGGTCAGAAGGCGGGGAGGCGAGAAGAGTGTTTGTGGGCCCGCATGGACTTGCGTCGTCTGCTGTGCGCGCACTTGGCTCCGCCCAGTACGAGAGTGACGAGGCGATTCACGAAATCGGGAGTGAGTTGGTCGTGTTGGATGAGGAAACGCATGTAGATGGGGCCGTAGAGAGAATCCAGAAGGAGGTCGAGATCAGTATTTCTGGGCAGTTCGCGACGGCGGATCGCGCGTTCCAGCGTGGCGTAAGCCTCGCGGCGGCGAGGCCAAAGAAAGCGGTTGCGAAAGGCTGCGATCAAGTCTTTATCGCTCTGGCCAGCGGCGAGAATTGCGGCGACGATGCGGCCGCGACGACTACGAAACACCTTTACCAACTGTCGCATCTGCCGGGACAAATCCGTGTAGACCGATCCGGTATCAGGGAAGCCCAGATGATGGGTTGTGCTGCTGGCGAAGGCATCGGCGATGAGGGCCCCTTTATCAGGCCACCAGCGGTATACCGTGGCTTTGCCGACCTCGGCCCGGTCGGCAACCTCCTCGATGGTGAAGTTAGCGAATCCGCCCTCACTCAGGAGTTTTAGGGTGGAGCGCAGTATGGCGAGCCGCGCTTTTTCGCTGCGAGGGCGTCCGGGTGGGCGTTTACCGTTGCCATTTTCACTGGGTGAGGGGATGGGCAAGGTATGGCGCATAACGCTAAGGTACCATATAATCCTGTTCATGTATTTAGAATCCGATACGAATAGTATCGAATCTAAGTGTTCATCGTCGGAAGTGCGATGGGGCCGCACAACCGGCAGTTTCATACTCAGCAATTAGGAGCAGGTGGTATCGAATGTGGATCGTTGCGCTAGCCCTGCGGCGTCCTTATACATTTATCGTGATGGCTATTGTGATTCTGGTATTAACGCCGATCACAATCCTGCGCACGCCTACCGATATTTTCCCTGACATCAATATTCCCGTCGTATCGGTGGTCTGGTTTTATACGGGGATGGCGCCATTGGACATGGCGGACCGCATCGTGGCGAACTCCGAGCGCGGAATTACAACTACGGTAAACGACATTGAGCATATGGAATCCCAGTCGGTGTATGGGTTGGGAGTGATCAAGGTGTTCTTCCGGCCGGGAACCAACATACAGGGCGCGATCGCGCAGATCACGGCGATTTCACAGACCTCAGTGCGGAGCATGCCTCCGGGGACGACGCCTCCACTCATTATTTCTTACAGTGCGTCGACTACACCGATCATCCAGCTTGGTTTGAGCAGCAAGACACTGCCGGAGCAGCAGCTTTTCGATCTGGGACAAAACTTTTTGCGAAATTTTCTGGCGACGGTACCAGGAGCAGCGACTCCGTATCCTTATGGCGGCAAGATCCGGCAGATCCAAGTTGATCTGGATTTGCCGAAGCTGCAAGCCTACGGGCTTTCTCCGAATGACATTGTGAATGCCGTAAACGCGCAGAACATTATTCTGCCTACCGGCACGATGAAGATGGGCCCCCTCGAGTATGACGTCGAGATGAACGGGACCCCGGAGACGATCTCGGAACTGAACGATCTGCCCGTCAAGACGACGAATGGATCGACCCTATATATGAGGGACGTGGCGCACATCCGTGACGGATTCGCGCCGCAGACGAACATTGTTAGGCAAGACGGGAACCGGGGCGCGCTGATGTCGATTTACAAAAACGGTAAGGCATCGACGCTCCAGATTGTTTCGGGGGTAAAGGGGATCGTCGATCAGGCGGCGCAAGCGCTGCCGCCGGAGTTGAAGGTCACCCATCTTTTCGATCAGTCGCTGTTTGTGCGCGCGTCGATTTATGGAGTCATTCGAGAGGCGCTGATCGCAGCAGTGCTGACGGCGTGCATGATCCTGATTTTCCTTGGTGACTGGCGGCCGACGATCGTCATCTCGATCTCGATACCGCTATCGATTTTTGTCTCGATCATCCTGCTGGGTGCGATCGGCGAGACGATCAACATCATGACGCTAGGAGGACTGGCGCTGGCGGTTGGAATCCTGGTCGACGATGCAACCGTGGAGATTGAGAATATCGAGCGCAATCTCGCCATGGGCAAGGAGATGCGGCAGGCGATTCTCGACGGCGCACAGCAGATTGCAGTACCAGCGTTCGTGTCTACACTCAGCATCTGCATTGTGTTTGTGCCGATGTTCTTTTTGAGCGGCGTCGCGAAGTTCCTGTTCGTTCCGCTGGCGGAGGCCGTGAGTTTCGCGATGCTTGCGAGTTACCTGCTGTCAAGAACACTGATTCCTACGCTGGTGATGTACATCATGCGTGGACACGAGCATCGTGCGGAGGCACCCAAGTCGCTGTTTGGACGGTTCCAACGAGGATTCGAGAAGAAGTTTGAACAGTTCCGGCGAGGTTACGAATCACTGCTGGAGACCACGCTCGAGCATCGCGGGTTATTTGTGGTGTGTTTCCTGATCTTCTGCGGACTCTCACTTTTCCTGTTTTCATTCCTTGGGCAAGACTTCTTCCCGCAGGTGGATGCAGGGTTGTTACGTCTACACGTGCGAGGGCGGGCCGGATTGCGCGTGGAAGAAACGGCGCGGCTGTGCGATGAGATCGAAAACTCTCTGCGGCAGGAGATTCCGAAGGGACAGTTACAAACAATTCTGGATAACATCGGCCTGCCGAATTCGGGAATCAACCAGTCCTACAGTTCGAATGGAACGATAGGAACGAGCGATGCTGAGATTCTGATCGCGCTTGATCCTGAGAAGCACATTCCGACGGCAGATTTGACCCGGCGCTTGCGTGAAGATCTGCCGCGGCATTTCCCGGGAGTGGAGTTCTTTTTCCAGCCGGCGGATATCGTCACGCAGATTCTGAATTTTGGAATTCCCGCGCCGATCGATGTGCAGGTGGTGGGAACGGACCTGCAGAGCAATTACGGGATCGCCCAGCAGATTGCCGGAAGGATGCGTCATATTCCGGGGACGGCGGATGTGCACGTGCAGCAGTTGATGTCATTGCCGACGCTTTACATGGACATTCACCGGACGCGGGTGAATCAGGTCGGGCTGACGGCAAGGGAAGTTGCGCAGAGCGCGTTGGTTTCACTGAGCGGAAGTTTCCAGACGGCACCGAACTTCTGGCTGAATCCGCACAATGAAGTGACGTATCAGATGGCGGTGCAGTCTCCGCAATACAGGATGACGGATTTACAGGATCTAATGAACATCCCGGTAATTTCTGGACAGGGGCCGCAATTGATGGGGAACCTGGTGCAGATCAGTCCGACGGTGCGTCCAGCGACGGTGAATCACTACAACGTGCAGCCGATCATCGACGTATACGCCAGCACGCAGGACCGGGATTTGGGAGCGGTGGCGGCAGATACACAGAAAGTTCTGGCAACCTTCAACGACAAGCTTCCGCGGGGCACGCACATTGTGGTTCGGGGCCAGGTTTCAACGATGCGGTCCTCATTTATCGGGCTAGGCATCGGATTAGTGGGCGCTATCGGGCTGGTCTACTTGTTGATTGTGATCAACTTTCAGTCGTGGCTGGATCCATTCATCATTATTGCGGCGTTGCCGGGCGCCCTGGCCGGGATTTGCTGGTTCCTGCTGCTGACACGCACGACGCTCAACGTTCCGTCCCTGACCGGGGCTGTGATGTGCATGGGGGTGGCCACCGCGAACTCGATTCTGATGGTGAGTTTCGCGCGTGAGCAGATGGATGAAGGAGTACCAGCAGTGCGGGCCGCGGTAGCGGCGGGATATACGCGGGTCCGACCGGTGCTGATGACGGCGCTGGCTATGATTATCGGAATGGTGCCCATGGCGCTGGGCTTCGGGGAAGGCGGCGAGCAGAACGCGCCGCTAGGACGAGCGGTGATCGGCGGCCTGTTATTCGCGACAGTGGCGACGTTGTTTTTCGTCCCCAGCGTTTTCGCGATTTTCCACAGCCGACGAGAGGCGAAACGTGCTCGCGAGCAAGCATAAGTAAAAACAGATTGGCCTTTAAAGGTTTGGAGCAGGCATGAGCGTGCAGAACGAACAGAAACAACAACTCGAGGAGCGGAACCGACCGCAGGCGCAGGTGGGAGAGGAGCAACACGCCACCAAGGCTTCGGTGGATGACGAGATCGCAGAACTGGAGCAGCGCTCGCGTCATCAGACCCACAATATTGAAGCGCCACCTGAGATTCCGCCCGCGCCTCCGCGGCGAGCGCTGATGGTGGTGGGGGTCGCATTGTTGATCCTCATTGTTGCGGGGGCGATCACGTTGATGCTCCGCGCCAGCCATGAGCGGGCGCTGGCGAAGGAGACGGAGCAGGAAACCATTCCGACGGTGGCGGTGGTGCATCCTTTGGCGGAGAAGCCGGATGAGGAACTGGTTTTGCCCGGTTCGTTGCTGGCGTTCGAGGAATCGCCAATTTATGCGCGGACGAATGGATACCTGGTCCGCTGGTATAGAGACATTGGCAGCCGCGTACACGAAGGCGAACTTCTAGCCGATATCGACACGCCGGAAATCGACCAGGAACTGAACCAGGCAAAGGCAGCGCGAGAGCAGATCGTCGCGCAACTGGAACTGGCGAAGATCAGCGCGGAACGTTGGGAAAACCTGCGCACGAGCGACTCGGTGTCGGCGCAAGAAGCGGACCAACAGACGAGCGGATACCGGCAGGCACAAGCAAATCTGGCGGCGTCGGACGCGAATGTGCGGCGACTGGAGCAACTGGAAGGATTCAAGAAAGTGTACGCGCCGTTTTCCGGAGTGATCACGAGACGCACGGTAGATCCTGGTGCGCTGATCAATGCGGGCGCGCAGGCAGCCGGGAGAGAATTGTTCGACATCGCGCGAGTGGATCCATTGCGTGTCTACACCAGCGTGCCGCAAGCCTACGCGCCCTTCATCAAGGTTGGGGAGTCGACATCGGTAACGCTGCAGGAATTTCCCGGACAGCGATTTTCAGCGAAAGTAGCTCGAACAGCCGAGGCGATCGATCAAAATACGCGGACGCTGCTTACAGAAGTGGACGTGCCGAATAAAGACGGCCGGTTGCTGCCGGGATCATTCGGTGAAGTGCACTTTGCAGTGGGATCGAATGTGGACAAAGTAACAGTACCGGTAAATGCGATGCTGTTCCGATCCCAAGGACCTCAGGTGGCGGTGGTGGGCGCG
>JASLEQ010000394.1 GCA_030151135.1 Candidatus Sulfotelmatobacter sp.
GCCGCCTGGACCTGACCGTGCTCGATGTGAGGAATGTGATCAGCTACTACTCGATGCTGACCACCAAGCCGCGTGGGAAGTACAACGTGCAGGTCTGCACGAACATCAGTTGCATGGT
This sequence comes from Candidatus Sulfotelmatobacter sp., assembly GCA_030151135.1. Next base: position 119 of record JASLEQ010000394.1, read on the forward strand.
GCGGGGCGGAGAAGAGATCCTGCATCATTGCGCCAAGAAACTGGGCATCGGTCATAAGCAGACCACACCCGACGGCATGTTCACACTGGAAGAAGTTGAGTGCATCGGGGCATGCAGTTGGGCTCCGGCGGCGCAAGTCAACTACGACTTTCACGAGAACCTGACGCCGGAAAAGATAGACAAGATTCTGGAAGAGTATAAGAAGAAGGGAACGCAGTAGAGCAATTTGGTAATTGGGTAATTTTGTAATTTGAAATCGTGACGGGGCGCCCCGGAGCTCCGCGGTCGTAATGAGATTTCAATTACACAATTACCAAATTACAAAATTACTCGATCTTCATGGCTGATCTGGTTTCACATCCCGACGAGGTGAGGGTCGTCTCCCGGCGCTTTGGCATGGGTGCGACCAATATCGACCGCTACCTCGAACTCGACGGCTACAAGGCGGTGCAAAAGGCTCTGACGATGGAGCCCGACGCCATTATCAGCGAGGTGAAGAATTCAGGCCTGCGCGGACGGGGCGGCGCCGGGTTCTCGACCGGGATGAAGTGGTCGTTCGTTCCCAAGCAGGCGGCGAAGCCGAAGTACGTGCTCTGTAATGGCGACGAGAGCGAGCCCGGAACCTGCAAAGACCGATTGATTTTCGAGCACGATCCGCATTCAGTGATCGAAGGCGTGATGATCGCAGGTCTCTCGATCGGATCGAAGAGCGGATACATATACATCCGCGGCGAGTACCGGTATCTCTCGAACATCATGCAGAAGGCGATTCGAGACGCCTATGTCAAGGGATTCCTCGGGAAGAACATCTTCGGTAGCGGCAAGGATTTTGACGTTTACTGGCATGGGGGCGCCGGCGCCTATGAAGTTGGTGAAGAATCGGCGTTGATGGAGTCGCTCGAAGGCAAGCGCGGAGTGCCGCGAATCCGTCCTCCCTTCCCTGCCGTGGTTGGACTGTGGGGCGGCCCGACCATCATTAATAACGCCGAGACGCTGGCGAATGTTCCGCACATTATCCTTGGCGGTGCGGACTGGTACGCAAAGCTAGGTACGCCGAAGAATGGCGGCACGCGCCTTTTCTGCCTAAGCGGCAACATCGCGAAGCCAGGTGTTTACGAATTGCCGATGGGATACAACCTCAAGAAGATGATCTACGAGGTTGGCGGCGGCATTCCAAATGGACGCCAGCTGAAAGCGGTCGTTCCCGGCGGTTCATCCTGCCCGGTTTTGAAAGCCGAGGAAATTGATGTCGCCATGGATTTTGATTCCGTCCAGAAAGCCGGATCGATGCTCGGCTCCGGCGGAGTCGTTGTGATCGACGACGCGCAATGCATCGTCAAGTTCGCGCTCCGGACCATGAAGTTCTACCAGCACGAAAGCTGCGGCTGGTGCATCCCGTGCCGCGAAGGAACGGACTGGCTCAAGAAGACGCTAATCCGTTTCCACAATGGCGGCGGCGTGATGAAAGACATCGACAACATGCAGTACCTGGCGGAGAACATGCTGGGACGCACGTTCTGTCCGCTAGGCGATGCGGCGGCGATGCCGACTATCGGATTTGTGAAGAAATTCAGAAAAGAGTTTGAGGACCATCTGGACGGAAAGGCGTGCCCTTACGAAACAGCGGGTGAACACGAAGAGCTTCCGGCGATGGCGCACTGAAAGATTGAGTAGTTGGGAAATTTAGTAATTGAGTAAATGGAATCACATGAGTTCGCGACCTGAAGAGCTTCGCGATCGGACTAAAACATTTGCTCTTCGGATTATTCGTCTGTTCCGCTGGTTGCCTTATCGGACAGACACACAGGTTTTAGGGAAGCAATTGTTGCGATGTGGCACGTCGGTAGCTCCGAATTACCGAGCGGTCTGCCGGGCGCGATCGAAACAAGAGTTCATTGCCCCGATCGGAATTGTGGCTGAGGAAGCGGACGAGTCGGTGCTTTGGCTTGACCTTCTCAACGAATCAGGTATTACAAGATCGGAGCTCACAGGTGACTTACTGAAGGAAGCGCGAGAACTCACGGCGATACTGACCGCGTCACAGCAAACAGCGAAAAGACTAAGGTATTGAGTTCAATTACTCAATTACCAAATTGCACAATTACTCAATCTCATGGCTGATGTAAATCTCACAGTTGACGGCAAGAAGCTCACGGCCCCCGCGGGGACGCTGCTGATTGATGCCTGCAAGAACGTCGGCATTGAAGTGCCTTCGTTCTGCTATTACCCCAATCTTTCGCTGCAGGGCGCTTGTCGCATGTGTCTCGTCAAGGTTGAGAAGATGCCGAAGCTGCAGACCGCGTGTACGACGGTGATCAGCGAAGGCATGATCGTCACCACCGAGAGCGAAGAGATCAAGCAGGCTCGCAAGTCGATGCTGGAAATGCTATTGGGGAACCATCCGCTCGATTGTCCGGTCTGCGACGCAGGCGGCGAGTGTGAACTGCAGGACATGACGTTCTCGTACGGCGCTGCCGAGTCGAAATTCATGGAGGCCAAGAACCACAAGGAAGAGCAGCAATGGTCTCCGGTGGTGTTCTTCGATCGCCCGCGGTGCATCTTGTGTTATCGCTGCGTGCGCGTCTGTGGCGAAGGAATGGACGTGTGGGCGCTGGGCGTGCAGAATCGCGGCGTCAGTTCCGTTATCGCTCCGAATAAAGAAGATCACCTTGAGTGTGAAGAGTGCGGCATGTGCATTGATATCTGCCCGGTCGGCGCGCTCACCTCGGGCGCGTACCGTTATAAAACGCGGCCGTGGGAGATGAAGCACGTAGGCACCGTCTGCACGCACTGCGGCGATGGCTGCAAAACAACTCTGGGGGTGCGCCGTTCTGATACTGGCATGGAGATCGTCCGCGGCGATAATCGGGACAAGAGCGGCACGAATGGCGATTTCTTGTGCATCAAGGGCCGGTACGCTTTTGACTTCGCCAGCAACGAAGAACGGATCAAACAGCCGCTGATCCGCAAAAACGGCAAGCTGACTCCATCGACATGGGAGGAAGCGTTCGAACTTGTCGGCAAAAAGTTTGCCGAGATTAGGGACAAAGACGGCGGCGGTTCCATCGGCGTGATTGGATCGAATCGCACCACGAACGAAGAAGCCTACCTGCTTTCAAAGTTCGCGCGCACGGTGATGAAAACCAACAACGTTGATCATCATCGCACGGCGGACTTCCCTGCTTTCGCAGCGGAGATGCGGGGCCAGGATAAGACAGCGAGCATGGCCGATGTGTTCAACGCTCCGGCAATGCTTCTGATTGGAAATGACCCAACCGAGCAGCATCCGCTGCTCGCTTGGCAAATCCGAAATAACGTCCGACTGCACCGCGCGAAGCTATACGTCGTGAATCATGAGTCCATCAAGCTGCGTCGACAGGCCACCGTCTTCGCGCGAGTGACGCAGGAAGCGGAATTCGTGAAATTTCTGTCCGGAAGCGATGCCGCTCTTTCTAGTCTGGGAATCGACGGCACTACGCCGGATGCTCTCGGAAAACTGCGCGAGGCGTTGCGGGCGGAGCAGAACCTGATTGTGATCTTTGGCGCTGAATTGCAAGACAGTGGAATTCACCAACTCGTTTCCGCGCTTCCTAATGCGCGATTCATCTGCCTGGGCGATTACGCGAATTCGCGTGGCGCTTCGGATATGGGCCTTTATCCAGACGTGCTGCCCGGATATCACGCGGTGTGCGACAGCAGCGCGTTTCATCAGGAGTGGGAGATTCCCCAGTCCGCTGGCCTGAATTTTTTCGAGATGGTCTCTGCGGCGCAGGCTGGCAAGTTGAAGGCACTCTACGTGGTTGGATCTAATCCGATCGGCCGTATGCAGATCGATCCCTTCGCGTTCTCAAACAGCTTCGTTGTTGTGCAGGACATGTTCCTGACGGAGACGGCTGTGATTGCCGATGTCGTGTTGCCTGCAGCAAATGCCTATGAAAAGGCCGGCACGATGACCAACACCTGCGGCGATATGCAACTGGTCAAGAAGGCGGGCGAGATTTCAGGCACGAAGCCTGATTTCGAGATGATCGTCCGCATTGCGGATGCGATGGGTCACGATATTCGGAAACTTGTTCCCTTCGGCGGAGGGGTTCGCGCCGATATGGGGCAATCTCGCGGAGCGCAGTCCGGCGAACTCGACCGGCACGCCGTGTGGCTCGAGGAGCAGGGATTAGAGCCGAAGCTCAGCCCGCTCGACCCTCTCGCGATCCTGGATGAGATTCAGAGGCTGGTTCCAGGATATGACATCTCGCGCGTGAACCTGCTGGCTGGAAATAGCGAACACACATCGTTGGCGAAATCCGGCGGCGCCGTTTCGAAACGGAAGGCAGACTCGCCGGCCTCCATTTCTCCCGCGAACGACAGCCTGTTCAGTTCAGGCACCCTGGGACGTTATTCGCGCGCCCTGAATTCTGTCATCGAGGCGCACGAGATCAAGCCGGCCGAAGTGGCAGCCGACTGAACCGAATCAAGTATTCGCATGAACAAGTTGTAGGAGTGAGAGAGGAAGCTGGACGTTGCCAATCTGGATCTACATCGTAGCGTCTATCATCAAGTCGGCAATCGTGTTGTTCGTTCTGCTCACGGCCGTCGCTTACACCGTTTGGCTCGAGCGCAAGGTCGTCGGACACATGCAAAATCGCTGGGGACCAACGCGCGTGGGTCCTTTCGGCCTGCTTCAGCCCGCGGCGGACGGAATCAAGTTCCTGTTCAAAGAAGACCTGACGCCACCTCACGTCTACAAGCCGTTATTCCTGGCGGCTCCCTTAATCGCCGTGGTTTTCGCGCTTACGTCCATCAGCGTGATTCCGTTTGGAAATCCGGTCACACTGTTCGGCTACACCTTCCCGCTGCAGATTACGACCAACGTCAACACGGGTCTGCTTCTGATTCTCGGCGTGACTTCAATTGGCGTGTATGGCGTCGCGCTTGCGGGTTGGTCTTCGAACAACAAATATTCATTGCTTGGCGGACTGCGGGCGAGCGCGCAGATGGTCAGCTACGAGATCTCCCTGGGACTGTCTCTGGTTGGCGTGTTGATCCTGGCCGGCAGCTTCAGCCTCAATGAAATCGTTCACGCGCAGCAAGGACACTTTCTCGGATTCATCCCGCGCTGGAACATTTTCCCGCAGTTTTTGGGCTTCTTTTGCTATCTGATCGCGGCGTACGCGGAAACGAACCGCATTCCGTTCGACCTGCCCGAAGCTGAAACTGAGTTGGTCGCCGGATATCACACCGAATACAGCGCTATGAAATTTGCAATGTTCTTCATGGCGGAATACGCGAATATGATCACCGTCGCATGCGTGGCGACCCTGCTTTTCTTTGGCGGATGGAATGGGCCGGTCTTTGGGCCAGCGATTTTGCAGGCCATTCTTCCGGTCTTCTGGTTCTGCGCCAAGGTTTTCGGATTTCTCTTTTTGTACATTTGGGTGCGGGGCACGTTGCCCCGTTTCCGTTATGACCAACTGATGGCGTTCGGTTGGAAGTTCCTCTTGCCGCTCGCGTTGCTGAATCTTGTCGTGACGGCTTTTGCAGTCGTATGGTGAGAAAAGAAGTATTCAGCGCTCAGTTTAGTTGCGGAGAACACGAACTCTGCTAAATATCGACTGAGTACGGTCTACTAAGTACCAATTGCATGCTCAGCGTTCATCTCATTTTGTTTTTGATGTTCGGCATCGTCGCCGTCGCAGGCGCTGTCAACCTGCTGGTGCAGCGGCATCCGATCAATAGTGCTTTGTCGTTGATCGCCGTGATGGCAGCTTTGGCGGGCGAATACATGCTTCTCGGGGCGGAGTTCGTGGCTGCCGTGCAGGTAATCGTCTACGCCGGCGCGATCATGGTCTTGTTCGTTTTCGTGATCATGCTGCTGAATGCCGGAGTCGAAGAGCAGACCAAGGGCAGCCGCGTAGCGCTTATGTTCGGCGTTCCGGGAATGCTGGTCGGCAGCCTGCTGGTGGCGTGGGTCGTCCTCAAACATTCAGGGACAGAGGCCGTAGCGGTGGGCGCGCTGCCTGGCGCTCCCAGCACAATCGGCGAACTGCTATTCCATGAGTTTTTGCTGCCGTTCGAGATCACTTCGATTCTGATTCTGATCGCCATCATGGGCGCGGTGGTACTGGCGAGTAAGCCGACAGTGCCCGGCGGCGGTCCGGCGAAGAAGGTGAACGACTGATGGTTCCTCTTTCGTACTATCTCGTGTTGAGTGGAATCCTCTTCGCATGCGGCGTGACGGGATTTCTGATCAAGCGCAACATCATCACGATATTCATGTCCATCGAACTGATGCTCAACGGCGTGAATCTGTCGTTCGTCGCGTTCGCGGCACACTGGCACGTGCTGGCCGGACAGGTTTTCGTGTTCTTCGTGATGGTCGTGGCGGCCGCGGAAGCGGCGGTCGGGTTGGCCATCATTATCTCTGTCTACCGAACCCGCGAAACCTTGAATGTCGACCAAGTGAACTTGCTTAAACTATGACCCAGAACCCCTATCTGTGGCTAATTCCGACGTTGCCGCTCGCGGGCGCAGCGATCAATGGATTTCTGGGGCGCAGGTCGTCAAAGACTGCGGTCACCACGATCGCTCTGGCGTTCCCCGGCATGGCGTTTGCCCTCGCGCTCAAAATCGCGCTGGGATTCTCATCGCAAGCCGCACCTTATGTTTTTCAGTTGGCACACTGGATCCGATCGGGAAGCTTCTCCGTCGATTTCGCCTTCTACCTCGATCAGCTTTCACTGGTGATGCTGCTGGTGGTCACCGGTGTCGGGTTCCTGATTCATATCTATTCCATCGGGTACATGGCCGAGGACCCAAGCTTCTACCGCTTCTTCACGTACTTGAACCTGTTCATGTTTTTTATGTTGACGCTGATCCTGGCGAATAACTACCTGCTGATGTTCATCGGCTGGGAGGGCGTCGGCCTCGCGTCCTATCTTTTGATCGGGTTCTGGTTTCAAAAGGATTCAGCCGCATCCGCCGGCAAGAAAGCGTTTATCGTTAACCGCATCGGAGACTTCGGTTTCCTGATTGGTCTCTTTCTTCTTATTCAACATTTCGGATCGCTCACCTTCACCGATGTGTTCAGCAAGATCGAACCGCTGCCGGTGGAAACGGCCGGTGCCGGACTGTTGACTACGATCGGTATCCTGCTGATGGTCGGCGCCTGCGGCAAGTCGGCGCAGATTCCGCTGTATGTCTGGCTTCCCGACGCTATGGAAGGTCCAACGCCGGTCTCGGCGCTCATCCACGCGGCGACGATGGTCACCGCCGGCGTTTACATGGTGGCTCGCTCTCACGTGATCTTTGAGCGCGCTCCGCTTGCACTCACGGTAGTCGCCATTATCGGCACGCTAACCGCCCTGTTCGCCGCAACCATCGGAATTACCCAGACCGACATCAAGAAAGTTCTGGCGTATTCAACGGTCTCTCAACTCGGTTACATGTTCTTGGCATGCGGGGTCGGAGCCTTCTCGGCCGGCATCTTCCACTTGATGACCCACGCCTTCTTCAAAGGCCTGCTCTTCCTCGCGGCAGGCTCGGTCATTCACGCTGTCGGTGGCGAGCAAGACATGCGTAAAATGGGCGGCCTTCGGTCCTACATCCCGTGGACATTCATGACCATGGGAATAGCGACATTGGCGATCTCAGGAATCCCGCCGTTTGCGGGTTTCTGGAGCAAAGACGAAATTCTCTGGAAGGCCTACGAAGCGAATTGGATTTACTGGCTGATCGGAGCGATTACGGCCCTGATCACCTCCTTCTATATGTTCCGCCTGCTGTTCATGACCTTCTTTGGCGATTACCGTGGCGTGCACGTCGACCAACACGGCCACTCCACGCATGATCACGCGCAGGACGGACACGGGCAGGGCGAACCGCATGAAAGTCCGGCTGTCATGCTGGTTCCATTGATGATTCTCGCGGTGCTTTCAGTGGTCGGCGGCTTGGTCGGGATCCACAACGGCTTCGAGCATTTCCTTGAGCCAGTATTTGGAAGTGAGTTCCCTAAAACAATGACTCAAGGCTCGGGCAATACCGAGTGGTTTTTGATGGGGATCTCCGTGCTGTTCTCTTTCGCAGGAGCTGTCATCGCCTACGTTTTGTATGTGAGCAAACCCTATCTGCCGGAGAAGATCGCATCCAGCCTGGGTGGGTTC
>JASLEQ010000410.1 GCA_030151135.1 Candidatus Sulfotelmatobacter sp.
AACTGAAACTAGTCGACGTGCTCGCCTTCTGCCATGAAACTCTGCTCGGATGGAGGCAGGCGGTCTCCGGGGCGGGCCCAGAAGACGTACAAGGTCGGCCAGAGGATCACGCTGACGAGAAGTTCGACAATCAATCCGCCCACGATGACGATGGCGAAGGGGCGCTGGGAGTCGGAGCCGATATCGTGCGACATCGCGGCCGGGAGCAGGCCAAGTGTCGCGACCAGCATGGTCATCATGATGGGACGGAGGCGAAGGGCAGCGCCTTCTTTGGCCGCATCGCGCACGGGCATCCCGCGCGTCCGCAACTGGTTGATGTACTCCACCATAATGACGCCGATTTCGACTGAGACTCCGATGAGCGCGAGGAAGCCCAGGCCTGAAGAGACGCTGAAGTGTGTTCCTGTCATCAGGAGACTGAGAAATCCTCCGAGCGGAGAGAGCGCGACGACGGCGAGGATGAGGAACACCCATTTCCATGACTGGAACGCGGAATAAAGAATGAACGCCATGAGCAGCAGGGTGACAGGAACGATGATGGCGAGGCGGCGGTTGGCGCGCTTCTGGCTTTCGTATTCGCCGGTCCAGTCAAGGTGATAGCCCTCAGGCAGTTTGACCTTCTGTCCGACTTCGTCGATGGCCTGGCGAACGGTGCTGCCGAGATCGCGGCCGCGGACGCTGTACTTGATGGCGATATAGCGTTGATTGCCTTCGCGGTAGATGGTGGAAGCGCCGTCGTCGAGGGTGATCTTACTGAGTTGTCCGAGGGAGACGCGCTCACCGGAAGGCGCGACCAGGCGGATGTTCGCGATGTCGTCGACCGTGTGGCGATATTGGGGCTGGTATCGGACGGTCAGATCGAATCTCTGCTCGCCAATGAGAATCTGGCTGACGGCTTTTCCGCCGACCGCGGTCTCGACGGCATCCTGAACATCGGCAACGTTGATGCCGAAGCGATCGGCGGCGGCCCGGTCAACATTCACGTTGACGTTGGGCTGGCCGCGGACCTGAAATGTGCCAAGATCGGCGACGCCGGGAATTGTGCTCATGACGCCCTGAATCTGGTCGGCTTTTTCCTCGAGTGTTCTGAGATCGCGGCCGAAAAGCTTCACGGCAAGTTCACCTTTCACGCCGCTGACGGCTTCCTCGACGTTGTCCGAGATGGGCTGCGAGAAATTCCAGTCGACACCTGGAAATTGCTGCAGCTTCTTATCCATCTGTGCGATCAATTCGTCCTTGTTGCCATGCAGTTCAGAACGCCACTCCTCGCGCGGCAAAAGATCGACGAAGAACTCGGTATTGTAAAAGCCGCTGGCATCGCTGCCGTCATCGGGACGTCCGACCTGGCTGACGACCTGCTTCACTTCGGGAAATCCGGCGAGGACGATACGCGCACGATTCGCCATGTCGATGCTGGCGGAGGGGCCAGTACTGGGCGCGAGCGTTCCACGCACCCAGATAGCGCCTTCATCGAGGTGAGGAAGAAACTCTGAGCCGATGATTCCGCTGAGTGCGAAGAAAAGAATGAGGCCGAATCCTGCCAAGCCCAGCGCGAGCGTGAACTTCATGTGATCGAAGCACCAGTCGAGCGAGCGGGCGTAACTGCGGTTGAGCCACTCGAGTACGGGGTTGCGCCATTCTTTCAACTCGCGGCTGAAGAAGTAATTGCAGAGAACCGGAGCAATGAACAGTGCGAAGACGAGCGCGCCAAGTAAGGCGAAGGCAACCGTCCATGCCATTGGCGCGAAGAGGCGGCCTTCAACGCGCTGCAAGGTGAAGATGGGCAGGTACGAAACGATGATGATGACGCGCGCGAAGAAAACAGGCCTTTGCACTTCATGGGCAGCGACCGCGACGATCTCGCGGAATGTCTTCTTGTGATCCCCGAACGACGTGTGGCGAAGAATGTTCTCGACCATCACAACCGAACCATCGACGACCATGCCGAAGTCCAGCGCCCCGAGTGACAACAGGTTTGCCGGAATATGCCGGAGGTCCAGCAGAATGGCGGCGAACAGCAGCGAGAAGGGGATGGTGAAGGCGACGATCAGCGCGCTGCGCACATTACCGAGAAACAGGAAGAGAACGAGCGTCACGAGCAGGACGCCATCGGTCAGGTTGCGCAGGACCGTGTGCGTGGTGTGGTGCATCAACTCGCTGCGGTCGAGATGGGGGACGAGCTTCACTCCCGCGGGGAGAAGGCCGGCTTTGCCGCCCACACCATTGAGCTGATCAATTTTCTGATGGAGGTCTTGCAGGGTGGTTTCGGCGACGGCGCCCTTGCGCAGCAGGACGATGCCTTCGACGACATCGTCTTCGTTAAGGATGGTTCCGTCTTTCTTCCGGATCGTCTTGCCGAGTTGTCCTAAGCGGACTTTAGGCGCCTGCACGACATTGCCCAGATCTCGAATGCGCACCGGCGTTCCGTTCTGTACCTTCACCACGGTTGCGCCGACATCGTCGGTGGTCTGCATCAGGCCGACGGCGCGGACGTTCAAGGCCTGCTGGCCGCGCTCGATGAATCCTCCGCCGGCATTGATGTTGTTGTTCGCGAGAGCCTGCTCGATTTGGGGAAGTGTCAAGCCATAGGAAACGAGCTTGTTGGGATCGAGTTGAACCTGATATTCCCGCGTCGGGCCGCCGAACGGATTAACGTCGACGATATTTGGCACGGATTTCAACTGGTTCACGACGAACCAGTCATTCAATGCCTTGAGTTCCATCACGTCATATTTCGGATTGCTGCTGGTCAACGTGTAGAACATGATTTGGCCGATAGGGCTGTAATCGGGGCCAATCCCGGCATTGACGCCGGGCGGCAAAGTCACGTTCTGGAGGCGGTCGAGAACTTCCTGGCGCGCGTTGAAAGTCGTAATGTCGTCGTCGTAGATGATGGTGATGACGGAAAGTCCCATCAACGAGACGGAGCGCAAGTGGGTGAGGTGAGCGACACCGTTCAATTCGACTTCGAGTGGAACCGTGATCTGCTGTTCGACTTCCTCGGCGGCGTGACCGGGCCACTGGGTGATGACCTGTGCGTAGGTATCGGCGACGTCAGGATAGGCTTCGATCGGCAGATTGTGGAACGAGATTACGCCCCAGGCGAAGAGCACGAGGGCGCCCCCAAGCACGAGGAGAGGATTCGCCAGCGCGAAGTCGATAGCCTTGCGGATCATTCGCTAGTCTCCCACCTTCTTCTCGGCGACATCGGTCGAAAACTCGAGAGCGTTGGTGACGAGATCGTCGCCTGGTTTTACGCCAGAGCGAATTTCCTGCATGCCATCGGGAGCAAGACCGTCGGCCTGAATGGCGATCCTGCGAAATTGATTGGCCCCGATCTTCTGGAAGACCCAGTCTTTGTCATGCAACCGCATGATGGCGGTTGCCGGAACGACGATGCGATTCGTCAGCTTGCGCGAGTGGAACGTGGCGACGGCAAACATGCCGGAGCGAAGGGTGCCATCCGAATTTTGCAGCACGATACGAACTTTGGCAGAACGCGTGTTGGGATCGAGAACGCGCGAGATATCGGCAATCTTTCCTTTGTAGACGCGGTCGGGGAAGGCACTGAGCCGAATATCAGCCGAGTCCCCGACATGAACCTCTCCGAGATCATTCTCGAAAACGTCGCAGACCACCCAGACTTCGGAAAGGTTTGCAATGGTGAAAAGGTTTGGAGTGTTGTCGAGGCTTTTGATCCCCTCGGCCCCGGCGACATTCTGCTCGACGATGGTGCCGGAGACCGGCGCCTTTAATTCGAGGAGCGGGCTGGGATGATTGGGGTCGGCGCCGAGGATGCGAATACGACGATCGGTGGTCTCAAGATCGACTTTCGCTTTGTCCTCGGAATCTTGGGCGACTTCCAGATCCTTGGCCGCGATGGCGCCGCGGTCGTAAAGCATCTGCGCGCGCTCCAGAGCGCGGCGGGAAAGTTGCTCGTCGGCCTTGGCTTTTTCGTAATCAGAGAATGCGCCTGCGAGATCGGGACTGGAAATGACCAGCAGGATCTGGCCCTTCTGCACCGTGTCGCCGAGTTTGACCTTGAGATCGACAACGCGCCCGGAACCCAGCGAGGTGACATGGATGGTCCGGTTCACATCGGGTGAAACCACCCCGTTGGCGCTGACAGTGGTTGGTAGAGGATGCAGTTCGGCTTTGGCCGTCTCGAATA
>JASLEQ010000424.1 GCA_030151135.1 Candidatus Sulfotelmatobacter sp.
TTCGAATGAGTCAGAACTGGCGGTTTGGTCTGAGGGCCAGGTTACAAACTTGCCAAAGTTGAAAAGGTAGGCAGCCTTCACTTGCGATTCGGTAGCCTTTGATGTCTGGGAAAATGAAAAGCAGCTTGGCAGAACTAACAATAGCAAGAGACGTGCCAATAGCATCCACGCGCCCGGAACTTTGTTCCAGCGCGAACATAGCCTGGATTCTTTCGCGATATCTACCTTTGCCACGTAATCTGCCCGTATACGCTGCGCTTAATAGCTACGTTCGGACCCGGATCGCTGGCGAACTCATAGTGGTAGGGTTGAAACAGATTTCTCCCGACAACAGAAAAGCTGAGCGGAGGTCGGGCATGCCAGGTGAACTCAACGTCAGCTGTCGAATAGGCGCGGATGTTCTGAGCCGGCAGCCTGCTGACGTAACGGTAGGTCAGATCGAGACTGAACGCCTTGCTGAAATCGATCCCGGATTGCGCGGTGGCTTGGTGGCGCGGGCTCGATCCCGCCGTTATCGGACCACTTCCCACATCCGTCGAATTCTTGCCTTTCATCAACTCCATTTGGAGGAAGGAGTAGGTGGCTCGTAGCCGCCAACTGGGAAGTGGCTTCCATTCGGGAGCGATCTCCACGCCTTTCGTCGTCCCCAGTAGCCCATTCCCGAACGCCGCGGGCAACAAGTAATGGGGCGGCCCGGGGCTCGTCTCAACATACGGCGCACCCACCAGGTCCTCGCTGAAAAGATCACCGTAGTGGTTGTGAAAGGCTGACACGTCGACATAGACGTTTGATCGTAATAACTGCCGATAGCCGAGTTCAGACCCGTTCAATTCTTCGGAATGAAAAGCTGGATTCGCATTGAATCTGGCAAAAAGCGGCAAACCATTGACGAACGATCCGGTGAAGCCCGCGAGGTAAAAAGCCCTCTCCGCGTCTGATGGAGTACGAAGAGCGTGAGTGAATGCCGCCCAGAATGTCTGCGTGGGCCGCGGGGTCCATAGCAGCCGCGCTGTCGGCTGCCATTGAGCCCCGGTGTAGTTCGTCTTGAGTATCTTCGTGCCTAGTTCCAGTGAAAGACGGTCATCGACAAGGCCAATGTCATCCTGGATGAATACGCTGTATAGTTCGTCCGTCCTGCTCTCCGGTATAAAATAAAGCCCCGACACAACCGTGGGATTCGCCCCGTGGCTCCAGCGTGCCCCAAATCCCCAGGAGATCTGTTGCCTGGGTAAACGGAAGCGATCGATAAAGTCGATGTCGTAGGTATCCCGCAAATCCTCAAAATTCAACTCGTGCCGATTGGTTCGGTCGTAATACGCTTGCAGCTCAAAATCTCTGCCTTCCCCTTGCGAACGATGCCACCTAGCCAGGATGTTCCCGCCGGACAATCCTGCCGTGCCATCCAATACCTGAGAATAGGGAGGAGCATACGTCGTTGCGGTGACACTCTCACCCGTTCCTTCGTCGTATACATCGCCTTGGATCGTGAATCGGTCACGCTCGCCCTTGGCAATGTCGATACGAAATCCGCCTTGCACTGCTCGCCAGCGGTCGTAATCAATGCCGTTGGGGTGATATTCAGGGCCGCGGTCAAAAGCGAGGCCGTAGACCCGATAGTCGACACCCGCCCCGTTGCCGCCCCCGTACCGAGCATTGACGATCCCTTCATTCACATTTCCGCCCGCGACGCTTACATATTCACCATGTGTCTCTTTACTGCTTTTTGTGATGATATTGATGACACCGTTGACCGCGTTCGGTCCCCAGATTGTCCCGCCAGGACCGCGGATCACTTCAATTCTTTCCACATCCGCCAGCATGAGGTTCTGTACTTCCCAGTACGTCCCCGCGAGCAGTGTTGTGTATACGGTTCGCCCATCAATAAGAACCAGGACATCACGTGTCAGCCTGCTGCCGAAACCCCGGATCCCGATTGCCCACCGATTACTGTTGATGCGAGCAACTTCCACGCCGGGCACCAGTCGGAGCGCCTCCGGCACATTGGTTGCTCCCGACCGGCGAATGTCATCGCCTGTCAACACGAAGATGGCGGCCGAGGTCTTCCATACTTGCTCTGGCGTTTTGGAAGCAGTGGTAACTTCTACATTTCCAAGCTGCGCCAGCGTTAGCTGCTTTAGAGTGTTTTGAGTCGCCTCTTCGGCTGAGTCGGTGGCATACGAAAGACAATTGAAGACCGCAATGGATAGGCTGAGGACGACGAGGGTTGCGGTCGCAGCCACGAGCCGTGATGCAGACATCAGGAACACGCTTCGAGCCGCGAAAGATTCTGGTTGACTTGCCTTCATTCGGCGTTTTCAGGTTGCTGTCGGAGTTGGCGCAGCTTGATTAATCGATCGATCTCACCGAGCAGGCTCTCTGGATCTAACTGCGACTTACGTTTCCACGAATCAACGAGCGCACCTTCACCCGGTAATGCGGTAAATCCGGACAACATGAGAATTGGAACCTGTTGACGAATTCTTTTCATCTGTTCTGCGACGGCGGTTCCATTTCCGTCCTGATCCGACAGCCAGTAATCCATCACCACTGCATCCACATGATGAGAGGAGAATAAGTCCAGCGCGAGTTTTGCGGAACGGGCCTCCAGCACCTTGTATCCCGCTGATTCAAACAGCATCTTGCGAGCTTTGAGCTGGAGTTCTTCGTCTTCCACACACAAAACTGTCCTTTGCTCGACTCCGGATTCTTGAGTGTGATGCGTTGCGAATACCTTGGCAATCGTCCCGAGCAGAATGTGCGGGTCTTGCCCCTTTTTAACGGTTGCGTTTACGAGTTCCCGGAATTCCGCGGGTAACTCGTCCGCCGCCGACACGGCGATGAGA
>JASLEQ010000458.1 GCA_030151135.1 Candidatus Sulfotelmatobacter sp.
CTCGAATCGGTAGAAGCGGCTACGAGGATGCGCTGTCCTTTGCGATGATTGCGCAGGAACTCCGATACAGCCAAAAAGCTGGGTTGGCGCATGCCCCTGCCTTCGAGGCGAAGGAAACTGGTGGCGGGCACGCTGTCAAGACGCTCGCGGATGCCTTCAAACGCTCCCGCGATACGGCTCTGCACAAAGCTGCCTGCCTCAGAGAAGCCGATGCCCAGGACCCAGTCCACCTTGCTTTTCCATTTGGTGATGGCGTACTGCGCGAGGAGGACGCCGGCTTCATACCCCACTTCGAAGTTGTCGACTCCGAAATAGGTAGCATTCGGATGCGGAACATCGATGGCGACGAGGGGGATCTCCGCCTTCTTGAAAATATGGGCGACATGGGGCGCCACATGCTCTTCTACCTGAAATTCGAGCACCAGATCGACGCGTTGCCGAACAAATTCTTCGGCATTCTTGATGGCAATATCTGGATCGTATCGATTATCGAGCTGCATCAGTTCTACGCCCGCCGCGGCCGCCGCACCGCCGATGCTGTTCGCTACGGCAATTGAGAAGGGCATTTCCGCACTCTGTGCGGCGAAGCCGAAACGCAGCCGCCGAGGTCGCGACACGAGTCTGTAATGCCCGCTTTGTCCCTGGGCCACATAGCCGCGATGCACCAGGGTTTTCAGGATGCGGTAGACACTGGTTTTGGAGATATTGGTCTGCTGATAGACATCTTCGAGCGCAATCGGCCCATTGGTCTGTTCCAGCAGTTCAAGCACATCGAGAGCTTTGGAAAGGATCGGGATCAGGTAGAGCCGCTTGATCTTCTGTTTGGTCAACCTGCGGTTCCTCCCCATTGAATCTTTGGTATTTGTTCGAACTGTACCATCCTAATGCAAGACGTGTCAGCGTTTTGGCGAAAATGTTACCGCGCCGGTGGGGCAAAACAAACGAGAGATAGGAAGCGAAGACCATGGTTTGAAGTCGAGTGAGGTTCGACACTCCTCAGGTCGGTCAGCCGGGCGTAAAATCGTGCTTTCTGAGGGTAGATCTTCCCCATGCATGAGCTCTCCATCGTTTCCAGCGTGGTCGAAAACGTGATCGATTCGCTGCAGAAATATCCAGGGGCGCGCGTGACCGAGGTGCGGCTGAAGGTGGGCGCGCTGGCAGCGGTCATAGAAGATTCTCTGCAGTTCTGCTATGAAATCGCCACCGCTGAGACGCCACTCGAGGGCTCGCGGCTGGTCATAAACATTGTGCCGGTCACCCTGCATTGCGATGCATGCGGAGCTGACGGCGCGCTGGAGAGCCTGCAAAGCTTTCGATGCCCCCAGTGCGGCGAACCTGCCGGCGACGTGCGCCACGGGCGCGAACTGGAGATTGAAGCCATTGAGATCGATGAGCCAGAGGAAGTTAAGCCATGACTACGCGAATCGTCGAGCTACGGCAGGGCATTCTGAAGAAGAACGATGAATTGGCGCGAGCGCTGCGCAGTCGCTTCGAAGGCGCAGGCGTGCTGGTATTAAATCTGGTCTCCAGTCCGGGCACCGGCAAAACCGCCTTCCTTGAATGGACCCTCCGAGAGTTGCATTCGCGAGGAATTCGGGTCGCGGCGCTGGTCGGCGACCTGGAGACGGACAATGACGCGCGTCGTTTGGCATCCAGCGGCGCTCCCGTCCGGCAGATCAACACCCACGGCATCTGCCACCTGGAGGCGGAAATGGTGAGCCGGCATTTGGACGGCTGGGAAGGCATCCAGGTCGAGCAACTTGATTATCTGTTCATTGAAAATGTCGGAAACCTCGTCTGCCCCTCGAGCTATGACCTTGGTGAACGCATCCGCGTGGCTTTGCTTAGCGTGACCGAGGGTGAAGACAAACCACTTAAGTACCCCACTCTGTTCAACTCGGCTGATGCAGCGGTGATTACGAAGATTGATATCGCCGAGGCGGTGGGCTTTGATCGGGAGGCCGCACTCACGAATATCCGCGAGATTTGCCCCAAGATTCAGATTTTCGAAACATCGGCAAAAACCGGTAGAGGTATGGAGGCGTGGCTGGATTACCTTGCACAACAAAGGACGCTTCAGCTCCAATAGTCTCGTCCCGTCGGTCTGCTCGCAACTGCATCGACGCATGGATGACCAAGGGCATATCACACCCTGCGCCTCGAATCGAGGAGTGCGCTGTTCCTTGTGGTCGGGCAAGAGGAACGCGCACACCCCGCCTGAAAGTCCGGAGAGCTGAACAATGATCCGCAGAGTTCCAAGCCTTTCGTCGGCAAAAAAAGCCGTGCAGAAACCAGTCGGCGTTGCGCCGGTCCCGCCCATGATCGGTCCGGACAAAGCCATGGATGTCGAGAGCTATCTCGCCCGGTGTCCCGAGCCGCAACGGACGACGTTGGGGAAACTTCGTGCGACCATCGGATCCGTTGTACCCGAAGCGGCCACCGAAAAGATCAGCTACGGAATGCCCAGCTTCCAGTACAAGGGCGGCTTGGTGGCTTACGCGGCGTTCAAGGAGCATTGCAGCTTTTTCCCGATGAGCGGCCGGATCATCGAGGAATTTGCCGGGGAACTCAAGGGTTACAAGACCTCCAAAGGAACGATCCAGTTCGCGATCGACAAGCCACTTCCTGCCGCGCTCGTAAAGAAGATGGTGAAGGCCCGGATTGCACAGAACGAAATGAAAAAAGCCAAGGCATAGCCATTTCTTTCGCACGCCATGGGCGAAATGGTGGAAAGTCTTATCCCTCACGACCGTTTGCGTCTGGTGGCGGCCGCACGCGGGCCATCCACCGTGATTGAAGTCACTCTTAATGCTGGACAGAGTTGGTAAAAGAGGAGTAAAGAGGTCATCTATGTGTCTTGCCATTCCCGGTCGCGTGGAGGAAATCACCTCGGATGGGGTGGTTCGAATAGGGCGTGTGAATTTCGGTGGAGTGGTCAAACGTGTTTGTCTGGACTACGTTCCTGAAATCGCAGTCGGCGACTATGCCATTGTGCATGTGGGTTTTGCCATTTCCAAGATCGACGAAAAGACCGCCCAGGAGACTCTGGACACGTTCCGCGCGATGGGAGTGCTGGAGGAGGAACTGGCCAGCGAAGAGGAGATCCTGGCACGGGCAGCGAATGCCCCGCAATCTTCGTGTCCCGACGGAAGTTGCAGTCCATCTGAAAAGCCGGATGAGGTCGGTAACGGGAAGGCGGTTTGAGCTTGGCAGCCGCGCCCGCACTTACGACGCGCAATATCGAGAGTCCCCCAATTTGAGAGGCGGTTCAAACGGACCGTAACGGCCTATGAAGTATCTGAACGAATTCCGTAACGGTGAGATCGCGCAGCGCATAGCGCGCGAGATCCATCAGGTGGCTACCCGTCCCTGG
>JASLEQ010000462.1 GCA_030151135.1 Candidatus Sulfotelmatobacter sp.
GCGCCACATCTTCATCGAGATGATGAAGGGGATCATCAGCAGGTGCGGCAGGGGCAGCCAGACCGTACCAAGTTGCAGTAAGCCCGGCGTTTTCGAATCGAAGACACGGCGCGCAATGTTGATGTGAGCGACGGCATCGCCGTAGAGGAGCGTTTGATCGTGCTGGAAATAAAACAGGAACGAGAAGACGGCAACGCAGGTTGCGAGCCACGCCAGTAGGCGAATTTCAGAATCCCAGTGCGGATCGACGGGCGCGGTCTTTTTTGGTTTCGGCATGCGTTGAGAATTCGAGTGCGCCAGAGCGCCTAAAGGCACTTATTGAGTGACGCGTAAGCGCTACGCCTGAAGGCGTAGCCTGATACGAACATTGGGTCGAAGCAGCGGTAATACCCTTCTAGAGCGGTAATACCCACTTCTCGCAAATACAGCGAGAAGTGGGGCATCCCAGTTCATCTTGTGTTATCCCAGTTCATCTTGGGGCATCCAATTTCAACTTTCATCTTCATCTTTCATCCGGTGGACGCATGTGCCATTGTTATTCCAGATGCGTCAATTCGCGGAAGATCTGGAAGCGTTCATCGATTTGTTCACGCGTGAGCGATTGCAACCGCTCGGTGCCAAAGCGCTCAACGGCAAATGATCCCATGACACCGCCGTAGAACAGCGCCCGTTTCAGGACCTCGCGGGTGAGTTCTTTCTGGGAGGCGATATAACCCATGAAGCCTCCGGCGAAGGAATCGCCGGCGCCGGTGGGGTCTTTCACTTCGTCGATGGGCAGAGTGGGAGCGCGGAAGGGATGGCGTCCGATGCCGAACGCGCCGTCGCGGAAGAAGATCGTCGCTCCATATTCGCCGTGCTTGATGACTAGCGCTTGCGGTCCCATGGCTAGAACTTTCTGAGCAGCCCGCGGCAGGTTGGTTTCATGCGCGAGCATCTTGGTTTCGGTGTCGTTGATCAAAAGCACGTCGACCAGTTTCAGGGTTTCAGCCAGTTCCTTCGGAGTGCCTTTGATCCAGTAATTCATGGTGTCGCAGCCGGTGAGACGGACGCGCGGCATCTGCTGGCGAACGTGAGCCTGGAGCGTCGGCTGAATGTTCGCGAGGAAAAGGAACTCGGTGTCCTCGTACTCTTTGGGAATGCGCGGCTGAAAGGTTTCGAAGACGTTGAGGTGCGTGAAGTCGGTCTTCGCTTCGTTCAGGTTGTCGGTGTAGGTGCCTCCCCAGCGGAAAGTCTTGCCTTTCGAGTGCTCGACGCCGCGGATGTCGATGCCGCGCTTCTGAAACACCTCTTCCTGTTCGCGGCCGAAATCTTCGCCAACCACGCCGACGACGCGGACCTGGGTAAAGTAGCTGGCCGCGAGAGAGAAGTAGGTGGCGGCTCCGGCGAGGACGTTTTTCACGCTGCCTGAAGGAGAAGTGACATCGTCGAATGCAACCGAACCGACTACCAGTATGCTCATGCGCTTCCTTGTTCCGGTGGGCTAAGTTCAAAGGCGGTCACCGCCTTCGGTTCCCGGCTGAGTTTTATTTCACGTATTTTCCGATGATCAGCTTGAGTTTCTTTTTGGTTGGTGCCGGGATCTTTTTGCGATCGGTGAGGATTGCATGGGCCAGAGCGGAGCCGCATTTGCACGCGCGTTCCTTGGGCATTGAGGCGATCGTCTGGCGAACGACGTTGGCAGCGTTCTCGGCATTTTTCACGAGCACCGCGACGACCTGATCAACGGTGACGGAGTCGTGATGCGGATGCCAGCAGTCGTAATCGGTGACCATGGCGACCGTCACGTAGCAGAGTTCGGCTTCGCGCGCGAGTTTGGCTTCCTGCAGGTTGGTCATTCCGATCACGTCCATGCCAAAGCCGCGGTAGACGTTAGATTCGGCCTTCGTCGAGAATTGCGGGCCTTCCATGCACAGGTAGGTACCGCCCCGCTTGCCGACCACGCGGACTTTCTTGCAGGCGGATTCCACCACGCCGGCCAGTTCACCGCAGACTGGATCGGCGAATGAGACGTGGGCCACAATTCCGTTGCCGAAAAACGTGTCGATGCGATGCCGTGTGCGATCGAAAAACTGGTCGGGGATAACGAATTCGAGTGGCTTGTGTTCTTCCTTGAGCGATCCAACCGCGGAAACGGAGACAATTCGTTCAACGCCAAGTTGCTTGAATCCATGAATGTTGGCGCGAAAGTTGAGTTCGCTGGGTAGAATCCGGTGCCCGCGTCCGTGACGCGCCAGGAAAGCCACTTTGCGGCCCTCTAACGTTCCGCAGACGTAAGCGTCCGACGGTGCCCCAAAGGGGGTCCTGATTTTCACTTCTTTTGCCTTGGTCAGGCCGGGCATGGAATAGAGCCCGCTACCGCCGATAATGCCGATTTCCGCTTGTGGCAAACGTCCTCCAGTGCGAATTCAGGGCTGCGACAAACTGGTGATTATACAGGAGGCATTTCGGGGTCCGGGGGCGTCGCATCAGACAACGGACCGATGAAACGCTCGCAGCGCTTCGAGGCGAAGCAAAGGTTCCGTTCCTGCCCGCCGGGTGAGGCTACAATTTCTTCAATGAGACTTTTTCTTGCCGCTGGCTTGATTGCTTCCCTCTCCGTCGCGATGTATGCCACGAGCAAGCCTGCGCCGAAGTCAGTTGCAAAGGCCGTCACTGTTCCGGCGACGATCGATCACAACCGTATCGTCATTCCCGTTCAACTGCGACTGGCGGACGGTTCCATGCAAAGTGTGCGTGCCTGGGTAGATAACGGAGATCCGGAGCTCTCCATGTCGCGCGAACTGGCGAGCGTCCTTGGATTGAATGTCTCCTGCGGGGAAAAAGAGTGCTCCGCGCCTGCTCCTCCGGAAATCGTGATTGACGGAATGAGCATTCCGCTCTCCGAGGTGAAAGAGGCCAAGGTTCCATTGCGCCCGGTGACCGCCGCGACAGTACTGGCGCAAGGGATGAACGCGCAGATCAATATTCCATCCACGATCTTGCGGCATTATGACGTGCTGGTGGACTTTCCGGAGAGTAAGGTCTCGATCGGAACTCCGGGCTCGATTCACTTTCGCGGTCCGTCGGCCAAGGTGCAGGTAAATTCCGGGAACGGACTGATTCAAGTGCCGAGCCAGATCGAAGGGAAGAAATATAGTTTGTCACTGGATC
>JASLEQ010000483.1 GCA_030151135.1 Candidatus Sulfotelmatobacter sp.
ACGCCGGATTCCCCTTCGGAGAGGCCGGAAAACCAGAAGCAAAGCAGATCTCCATTGCGAAGCAATAAAAGGTTGGAGGCGTGCGATGACGGATAGAGCGTCGGCAACATTGCGCTTTGCGCTCCGGAAGGTTCGTCAGATGGCGCCAACGTGGCCGAGCCCGGCGCCGTCTGGGCCAACAGGCTTCCCGAGAAAATGCCGGAAGCGGAGACGAGGATTGCGATGGGAACGATGTAAGGAAGACGCCTGTGTAGCACTCAACCCCTCACTCTGAGGAGAATCAGGAACGCAACAATCTTACCATTGCTAATTTTCACTTTTATACATAAATGAAAATCATGCTCCGATTTTCCTCACACTACTTTGCAAAGCTTTTGTGACCTTCATCGCGGCTTGCACCACCGACTCCTGGACCTGCTTCTCGCGCGCTGCCGTCATTCGTTGCGTGGGAGAAGAGATGCTGAGGGCAGCGATGGCCTTACCCGATCCATCGAAGATGGGCGCGCCGAAGCAGATGCCGCCCATGGTGGACTCTTCGCGATCACAACCCCATCCACGCTGGCGAACGAGTTCCAGTTCCTCGCGGAGGGCCTGGCGATCGCAGATGCTGTGTTCTGTTCGCCGTACCAGGCCGTAGGCCTCCAGCAAAACGTCGGCAGCCTCGCTGGTCTGGAAGGCGAGGATGGATTTTCCCATCGCGCTGCAATGCGGAGGTATGATTCTCCCCGGCCGGTTGGCGATGCGGAAGGACTGAAAGGTTTCCACCGAGTCGAGCACCTGAATGTAGTACTTGAAGCAATAGCTCAGGCTGGCGGTTTCATCGAAGCGGCGCACCAATTCTTCTAATATCGGACGCGCGACCTGGCGAACCGTCTCCGCTTCGTCAAGCACTCGCCCATAGAGCACCTTGCGCGCCAGTTGATAAGTACCGTTCTCGTTTTGCGACAGGTATCCGCGCTTCTGCAGTGTGAGAAGAACCCTGTACAGCGAAGCTTCGGGCTGGCCTGTGATGCCGCTGAGTTGCTTGAGCGAGAGGGAGCCATGCAGGTCGAAGGCGTCGAGGGCGTCGAGCGCCCTCTCGATCGTGCGGGAGTGATATCGATCCTCCTGCAAACCGGTGGAGACTTCGCCTTTGCTTTCGCTTACAGCCCAGCGTGGGCGCCTTCGCCTGGGGGGATTTGCGGTCGCAGCTTTGCCTTTGTCTGCCATCGTGCCTCGCAGAAACCATGTTGGATTGGATAACTTTCCTTCTCTTAAGGTACACCTGGACAACATAGGTTCACCATCGGAGAGTCCCGAACCCGATCGTCTAAATGCGGGGCGAACCGCCGGGCTTCTGTATAGTGGACTCTCGCAGAGAGTTGGTCACCAGCAGTTTGGGAGCTCAACCGCAGTCATACATGACGCTTGGCGTCACTCCAAGGCCATGAAAATTCAACCGCGGATCCTTCCACTTCGCTGCGCTCAGTGTCAGGGTGACAGTGCCAGGGGAAAGGCGATGCGGCTTATATTCACGGCAGATCCTTCGCTGCGCTCAGGATGACAGGCTCTTTAGTATTCCGCGAGTTTTCCGCCGCGACCGCCGCACTAAAACGTAAAGCGTCCCGTCAATTGCAAGGTGCGAGCTGTCGCCGAGGTTAATTCGCCGAACGAACTGGAGGCATAATTCGTCACCAGGGAGTTGTAGACGGGATGATTCAAGGCGTCGAACGCATCGGCTTTGAGTTCGAACCTGACGCGCTCGGTGATGTCGAACGTCTTGCCGATGGTGGCATCAAGCTGTACCACCCGGGGCAAGCGCACCGCATCGCGATGCAATGTGCCTCCGCGTACCTGCGCCTGGCTTGCCGGCGAGATGGGAACGGGCGCGAATGCGGCCGGATTGAGCCATTGCCGGTTGTCCGGGCCGACACTCTCGTAGAAATTCGAACTGACGAAGTCGGGACGATCACTGGGGTAGGACGAATTTCCGTTGATGATATTGAAAGGCAGACCGGTGCGGGCCTTGAAGATGCCGGCGAGTTGCCATCCGTCGCCCAGGAGCTTGGCACCACGTGAAGTCCAGGCAAAGATTTTGCTGAAGTCACTTTGGTAGAGGAAATTCACTTCCAGGCGATTCCGAATATCGAATGGTGTTACCCCATAGTCGGCCTTGATATTGTTGTTATCCTGGGGATTATTTTGCAGAAGAAGATTGGCTTCTTCAAAAGACATAGCCCGCGACCACACATAGGTGGCTCCATAGGAAAGACCATGCCATGGAGCTTTGACAAGCTGCACCTGCATGCCGTGATAATTGCTCGCGTCGCCGCCGTAGTAAAACCGGAACTGCGGGAAGGTGGGATAGGGGAGAAGGCCAGTGACGCGATCGGGCAGGTTCTTCTCGATCGTCATGTTTTCTTTGAGCCCGCGATTGCCGACATAGTCCAGTTCCATCCGCTGGCGGCCAGGCAGTTGCTGTTCTACACCCAGGGTCCACTGGATGCTGTACGGGTTGGGGAAGTCTCCATTGATGGAGGTGTTCACCACCTGGGTGGAGATCGTTCCGGAACTTTGCAGGTTTGAGAGCGCTTGTTGATAGGTGGTGCGTGGCAGCGGATAGGTCAACCCGGAGTCCTGGGCCTGGGTGCCGGTGAGGGTGATGCGGAAGGGCTCAGACGCACTATCCTGCACTTCGTCAATGGGGCCGCCGAAGATGGGATGCGGATTCACGAAGACCCCGGCGCCGCCGCGGAATACGGTGTTGGAGCTGGAGCCCGGAGTATAAGCGAATCCGAAACGCGGCTGCACATTGTTGCGATCGGCGTTGTACATCGAATCGGCGGGCCGGTAAGCGCCAAAGCCGGCTCCCAGCTCAGGCGCCGACGAATTCACGCCGCGATTGAAGACGCGGCCGCTTTCCTCTTTCACCACAGTGAAGTAGTCGTAGCGCATCCCCAGATTCAACGTGAGGTGATTGGTAACTTTGAAATCGTCTTGCAGAAAGCCGCCAAACTGGTATGAATACAGGGTGAAGGGGCTTAGATCGAAGGTGATCTGCACAAAGTTAGGAGCGTTGCTTTGAAATTGTGCAAAGGATCCATAGCCGATGGTCGCGGTGTTATAGTCGGTCCGCCCTGCATTCTGGCGCTGGATAATTCCTCCCATGGTGAGAGAGTGTCTTGCGTAGGTTCGGGCAAACTGCTGCTCGCCGGTGAAGAACTCTCCCGACTTGACGAACTGCTCGGCTCCTTCAGAGTCGATGCCATTGACCTTCAGCTCTTCGAGATCGGTTCCAAAGCCCTGGTCGAGACGCTGCAGGCGAATGCGATTGGAGCCGAAGCGCGAAAGCGAAACCCAGTTTCCGCCGATGTGTGTATAGGCGGCGTTGAAAGCATCGGTGTGACCGGTGGTGGCGCGCGAATTGATGGCGATCACACTGGGAGAAAGTTTGTAGGGCCGGGAGCGAATGTAACGCACATAGAAGAGGTTGTTCTGATTGGGGTTGAAATCGAGGCGGGCGGCGCCATTCCCGTCGGTTTGGCGGAGAGAACCGACACCGTAATATTGCGTGGTGAGCGCCGTAGGATCATTTGCAGGCTGAGCGACCGTGGGATAGGTACCCAGTATGGGTGCAAAGTAAGCCGGCGCCTGGCTCACGAAATAGGGCGTAGGCACAGTATCGGAAACTGCAGTGAATGCCGACACGCGCGCGCCTTCATAGCTCCCGAAGAAGAATGCTTTGTCTTTCCAAATCGGACCGCCGATTGATCCGCCATATTCATTGAAAGTGGTGCGCGGTTTCGAGGTCAGAAACGGATTGCGCGCATCATAGGCGCTGACATCGTTGATCTCGTACAAGCTGCCGTGAAACGCCTTCGACCCTGACTTCGTAATGATGTTCACACTGCCTGACATCGTTCCGCCGATGGTTGCGGGGGCGATGCCTTTGACCACGCTCACTTCGGCGATGGCATCGTTGTTGATGGTATTGATGATGTTCGGTCCCTGGTAGAACCCGAAAGCGGCGGTCTCCGGATCCGAGGTGGCATTGGTACCGTCAACGGTGAGGTTAAATCCGGCGGGAGGCAATCCGTTGATGCTGAGAGAGGCGCCCGCCGGCGCCGACCCGGAGTTGTCGGTCGAAATCCCGGCACCCAGTTGAAGGACGCTGGTCCAATCCTGCCTCGCCACGGGAAGCTCGTTGATGACCGCACTGTCGAGCTGGACATTCTGCGCGGGCGTGGTTGTATCCAGCGCCACGCTGTCGTCGGCTGTGACCTGAATGGTGCTGGCGACGTTACCAGCGGTTAAAGCGAAGTCGATGCGCTGTTGCTCCGCCGCGCCCAACACCACCCCGTTATGCTTCTGCGATTCGAATCCCGGCGACGACACTTCCACGGAGTAGGTGCCGATAGGCACGAAATCGAACGTATAGCTACCAACGGAATTTGTATCTACCTTTCGGAGCAGGCCGGTTGCGTTGTTTTGGAGGAGCACGTGGGCACCGGGGATCACGGCGCCGGTCGCGTCGGTTACGGTGCCATTTAACGTAGCGGTCGTGACCTGCGCCATTATCAGTCCAGGCAGGGAGATAAGGGCGAGGAGCGTGAGGAATGCGAGCGTTCGAGGTCTCACTTCATTCAACCTCCAGGGGAAGGGCTTCGAAGCAAATCAACGTATACTCTTGAACTATTTTCATTGTCAAAGGTTTATTTTCATTCTTTGAATAATTGGAATTTATCGACCAATCTGCGACTGGCTGACGGCTTGGAGGGTTGTGGGGCGCGGGTTCACGGGTATGGCGCGAGAACGTCT
>JASLEQ010000497.1 GCA_030151135.1 Candidatus Sulfotelmatobacter sp.
CGATCATTCTGCGCTCCCTGTCACTCTTGGGCCAACCGCCTCAATGATGCGGCATCTAAGAAACACTACCGCTCAACAAATCATGGATGCGAGGTTGCGAATGGAAACCGCAGTTAGTGGACAGAGGGAAGATCGCTTTACAGGGGCAATTGAAAGTCAGACCTCAAGGGTGCCTTCATCTTTATTCCTGGGACTGGCAGTCGGATCGATGGTCGGTTCGTTAGTGTTGCATTTGACCGGAAGGAAGCACTGGTCGCTGTTCATTGGACAGTGGGCGGCGCCCTTCCTGATTATGGGCAACTACAACAAGATGGTGAAGCAGCACGGATCGGATGCTCGGCAGCGCTGGGCTGCGTAGATCTTTACAATCCAGCATCGTCAAGCCGGCACTTGCGACTGGTGCTGGCTTTTTTCTTCTATCCCCCGCCATTCCTCTACGGGCCGGAATGCGAAGATTCTGCTCGTCTGGGCGTCTTTTCAGGAAGACTAAATCCCTCCGACCGCATCTCAATTCAATAGCTTAGCGTTTGGAACGTTTCCTGCTCGTTCGCAGGTTGGGAGGACTATCTCATGACAAACATGCTGCAGATCGGGCGCATGGCTGGCGCGGCGCTT
Organism: Candidatus Sulfotelmatobacter sp.; assembly: GCA_030151135.1. The sequence goes on from JASLEQ010000497.1 coordinate 616, forward strand.
CTGGCGTTGCTTTGTGTGTTGCCGGCGGTTCCGGCTCTGGCCGGCAATGAGGTGATGGGTGAGCTGGTCTTCGACGGTAAGTCGAAGGTCGAGAAGACATCCGGCGTGTGGGTCGACGGACAGTACGTCGGATATCTGAAAGAACTGAAGGGTTCCAAGAAAGTTTTACTTCTTCCCGGTGAACACACGGTCACGGTGCGTCAGGATGGATACCGCGACTTCGTGCGGCGGGTGACCCTGCAGCCCGGCGAGAAGGTTGTGGTGAACGTTGCCATGGAGAGAGGGCCGACTGGCGTGATGCCGAATGTGACGTCGACCGTGAAGATTTCCGTAAATCCATCGCGAGCTGCCGTATTTGTCGACGGATTATTTGTTGGGCATGTGGGCGAATTCGAAGGGGCTGGTCGTGGAATGCTGATCGCGCCCGGCCCGCACAAGATCAAGATCACTCTTCCGGGATACCAGACATTTGAAACGGAGATCAGTCCGCTGGCGCATCAGAAGGTAGAGGTCAAAACCGATCTGCTGAAGAGCGACGGCACTTCAACGCAGTCGCCGCTCGATCAGAACGGCAATGAACGAGTTGCACCGCCTCCGGAACCGGCGACTGGTCCGCAGAGGCAATAGATGACGATCGTAAAGAGCATGTTGTTGGTAGCTCTGATCCTGGTGGGAGCCGGTTGCATGGCGCAACAGATTCCGGCAGGAACGATCTTGCCACTGCAGTTGGAAACATCGCTGAACTCCGCCAGGGTGCGCGTTGGAGATCGAGTCAAAGCGCGAGTGATGCAAAACGTTCCAATCAAAGGGCGCTTGAATCTCCGCGCGGGCTCGAAAATCCTCGGCCGGATTGTGTCGGTCTCGCGGTCAACGAGCGGTCCGTCGGAGATCTCGTTGCGTTTCGATATTGCCGCGGCCGGCAAACATAATTCGGCGATTTCGACCGACCTGCGAGCTTTGGCTAGCCCAATGGACGTGGAAGAAGCGCAGATACCGGCGAGCAGTCCCGATCGCGGGACCTCGGAGGCTGACTGGGTAACCGAACAGATCGGCGGTGAGACGGCCTATCACGGCAGCGTCGTCACCCATGGCAATCGCGTCGTCGGGAAGTACGGGATGGAGGGCGCGCTGGTGCAAGTGTCAGAACTGGCGGGGTCGTCGTGCCGCGGCGACCTGGGAAACGATCAAATCCAAGCGCTCTGGGTGTTTTCATCGGACGCATGCGGTATTTACGGCCTGCGCAATCTGGCAATTCAACATGCCGGGACAAGCGATCCCGTCGGCAAGATTCAGTTACGCTCAGAATCTGGGCCCGTAAAAGTACCGGCCGGCAGCGGCATGTTGCTAAGAGTCGTGAGTCCCTGATTGGGCGGCCTCGTTCGTCGTTCAGCCGACTCCGAGGTAGGGTTAATCGTTTCTCGCCATATGCGGAGGAATTTTGAGGCGAATGGGCCTGCGCCGAGCGCTGATTCTGTTTCGACCTTGATGCAAGTGCAAATGCGCGGCCGACGTCAAGCGATACTCGCGGCGCGGCAATCGAGGGGCGTTCCAACGCGATCTCGAAAACATGCGACGAGTCAGATGCTCCGGAATGGCCGGGGGTTTGGAAACCCGCACTGGATGCGGTGTTTGAGTTTAGGCTCTACAGGAATCCCGGGAGCATGCGCACGGTCTCAGGCCAGCGGGCGCCCGATTTCCCAATGCTGGCCAAACGGATCGACGACCCGGCCAACCCGCCATTCGTTCTCCTCAGTCATCGGATAGACCTCTTTGGCGCCTGCGTTGATCGCGCGCGCGAAAACCGCGTCCGGATCGGTCACGGTGAGTATGATGCGCGTGGTGATACCGCCCAGGGATTCCGGACTGAAATTGAAGTGCTCGGGAGACTCGTCGCTGAGCCAGAACTCGGCGCCATCGATCGACAATCGAGCCACCGTATTTTCTTCGTCGCCCATGCGAAAGACTTCGGTCGCTCCAAAGGCAGACTTGTAGAAGTCCACGGCGCGGGCTCCGCCGCGGATGCAGAGCCAGGGAACGATTGAGGTCGCGATTTTGGCGGATTTGTTGCGACGCGCCGCGGGATTTTTTGCTGGCGGGCTCTTCTTCCTGTGCTTAGTCTCTGCCACGATTGTGCCTCAATTCTTCAACCTGGGGGTTGCTCATCTGGGATGGAGATTTTCTACCTGGGCTGGACGGCTTGAGTCAGGATAATCCAAGACCTGCTGATGTGTTGAAGAGAATCTCGCGAGAGTCTTCAATCCCTGCCAAGGCCGGTCAGACACCCGTCCGGCGGGGGGGTTTGCTGACGTGATCCGTGGTAAGATTCTCGGCACTTCGGCTGGATGCCGCGTCCAGCAGGCTGTTTAGGGTTAGCAGGAGGTTCGCATGCCTTGCCGCTCTCTGTACTTCCGGTTGTCGGTCGTGTTGCTGGCTTTGTCTTGTATGTTTTGCGCGTTCGCGCAGAATCCGTTGCCCAATCATCTTACGAAGCGTGTCGTTGGCGATTATGGATATTGGAGCAAGTATCAGACTCCTTCGTATGGCGCGGCACAGATCCCGTATCAGAAGCTGACCCACATTAACCATGATGGCGTGAGTTTCGACTCCACTGGAACTCTGTCGGTTCCCGACGGATTCATTGAGCCGGAGTTGAACGGCCAGGCGCACGCCGCCGGAGTGAAGGTCATGCTGTTGCTCGGTGGCGATTTCACCGGGCTTGAGTCCAGTGGAAATGTGCAGACTCTGGTCGACAACGTCGCGGCATTTGAGAAGCAATTTGGATACGACGGCCTGGACATCGATTGGGAATATCCCGAGACCACCGGCGACGCGAACTTCCTCGTGCAGATGATGTCGCTGTTCCGGCAATCGAACCCGGATTACGTTCTCTCCGTCGATGCCGCGCCCTGGGGCGGTTCAGGCTACGCCCTTCCGCAGTTAAAGCGGTCGGTCGATTACGTAAACATCATGATGTACGACTGCGCGGGGCCGTGGACGGCTCACGGGCAGTTGAATTCGGCGATCTTTTGGGATCCCAGAAATCCGGCGCCTTACGAATGCCAGCCGGGTGGCAGCGCGCAGGAGGCAGCCAGCATTTTCCTGCAGCAGCTTCCGGCGAAGCAGATCAACATGGGCACGCCGTTCTATGGCTATTACTACCTCGATATCCACCAGCTTTTCGGAGTGTGCCCCAATGCCAAGTACATGCCGGATGGCGAATGCGACTATGCCGTCCAGACCGGCAACTACGGCCCCAACTTCAAGTGGAATATCAATCGGAATGGATGGCACACGCAATATGATCCGATCGCGCAGGTTCCTTATATGTTGCGCACGGACGGAATCGACGGGTACATCACCTATGACGACGCGTACTCCACCTACATGCGCGTCTACTATTCAGACTGGGTACGGGGTCTGGGCGGCACGTTTATGTGGTCACTCGACGCCGATTATGACGGATACTCACAGGACTTGATGAACGCGATGTACAACGCCTCGCGGTAATAGCTGCATCGGGAAAAAGCGATACCGAAGGGGGCTGCATGTACCGCCTCCTCCAATACGTATGACGATCCTGAACCCATTCGCCGAATTGCACATCTGATCAACTGAGGGCGGGTGCCTCTTACTTATGTTCATGCGTGTGCTATTGGGTGTGGCGATCCTGGGATGCGCGATTTTCGGCATTTTTCTCTTCAGCCACGGAGCAAAGGCCGCGTCCAAGACTCCAATTCCCGCTGCGAAGGTTGATCAACCGCTCGCGTCGACCCCCGCCAAGGAAACCGCCGTGTTCGCGGGCGGATGCTTTTGGGGCACGCAGGCTGTTTTTGAAAGCGTAAAAGGTGTCGTCCATACCACCGCCGGATATGCCGGCGGTTCCGCCTCCACTGCCACCTACGACCAGGTCACAACGGAAACCACAGGCCATGCCGAATCCGTTGAAGTCGTGTTCGACCCCTCGAAAATTACTTACGGGCAATTGTTGCGCATCTTCTTTTCTGTGGCCCACGATCCTACTCAACTCAACCGTCAGGGCCCCGACGTAGGCTCTTCCTATCGCTCCGCAATTTTCTACTCCAGCGACGACCAGAAACGGATTGCGAATGCATACATTTCGCAACTCGACGACGCGAAGGTGTTTCCGGGACCGATTGTGACTGAGGTCACACCCCTTAAGGGCTTCTATCATGCCGAGGACTATCACCAGGATTATGCCCTCCACAACCCGCAAAATCCCTACATCCAGGTTTGTGATCGTCCGAAGATTGAAGCGCTGAAACAGCAATTTCCCGATCTATTTGTCGATTACCAAGGGAAACACTGAACGCCAGGATCCTTAGACTTAAGTGAATGGGGACATGCCCCGTTTCGCCGCTGACCCTGCCAAATCGATTCTTTGCCCGAAGTGGAACTGCTTCTGCAGGAACTGTGACTACACCGATTGACCCGCCCTATCCAACGTGTTATAAATGCCCGTTTTGCGCAGGTGTGCCGATGCTAGGGACTTATTTCTCTAGCGTCTTTTAAAACGGCACGATTCTAAACATACCGGCGCAAGACCCGACGCGGCCAAGCTACAGCACTCCTTTAGGTCTTGCGGTGGAAGCGTGTTCGGAATCCCAGAAAAGTTGCAGTCTGAGATCAGTACCTGCGGCGAACCCGCGGTGCGGCTGGGACGTTTCTGGAAAAAAGCACCTCAACACGTTTAGCAGTTCCTTAACCCGTTCTGATTCGGAGGACTTTTATGCGTACCTGGCTTGCCACTGCTGCGTTCTTCAGCCGCCGCATGGCGATGAAAATTTCGACCCTGATCGCGCTCCTCACCTTCGGCGCGATCACCGCGCTCGCACAACCCGCTGGCGAGTCTGCCGGTGGCGAGGCGTCGCTCAAATTGCCTGACTTGTCGGCAGTCAGCTTTTTTAATGGCGCCATCAACGGGCATAAGTTGCTCCTGATCGGCATCCTGTTCTGTCTTTTCGGGCTGGTATTCGGCATGGCGATCTACATGCGCCTCAAGAACCTGCCCGTGCACCGCGCGATGCGCGAAATCTCGGAACTCATCTACGAAACCTGCAAGACGTACCTGGTTACGCAAGGGAAATTCATTCTGCTGCTCTGGATATTCATTGCCGCCATCATCCTTCTTTATTTCGGTGTGCTGCTGCACATGGAAGCCGTGCGCGTCGTAATCATTCTGGCGTTCAGCCTGGTCGGCATTGCCGGCAGCTATGGCGTGGCCTGGTTTGGTATTCGCGTTAACACCTTCGCCAACTCGCGGACAGCGTTTGCGTCTCTGCCCGGCAAACCCTATCCCGTCTACCAGATTCCGCTTGAGGCCGGCATGAGCATCGGCATGATGTTGATCTCGGTGGAACTGCTGATCATGTTGATCATTCTGCTCTTTATTAACGGAGACTACGCCGGTCCCTGCTTCATCGGCTTCGCCATCGGCGAGTCACTGGGTGCCGCGGCTCTACGGATCGCGGGCGGCATTTTCACCAAGATCGCCGACATTGGATCGGACTTGATGAAGATCGTCTTCAAGATCAAAGAGGACGACGCGCGCAACCCCGGCGTGATCGCTGATTGCACTGGCGATAATGCAGGCGATTCCGTCGGGCCGTCCGCCGATGGCTTCGAGACCTATGGCGTCACCGGCGTCGCGCTGATCACCTTCATCCTGCTCGGCGTGAAAGATCCCACGGTGCAGGTGCAGTTGCTGGTCTGGATCTTCGTGATGCGTGTGATGATGCTGGTGTCGAGTTCGTTCTCGTATTTCCTTAATGGAGCCATCGCCAAAGGAAGATATGGTTCCGCGACCGAGATGAACTTTGAAGCCCCCCTGACCTCGCTGGTCTGGATTACGTCCGTCGTGTCGATCGCGCTCACCTACCTGATTTCGTACTTCATCATCCCGATGCTGGGCGCCGACAACACGCAGTGGTGGAAACTTTCAACCATCATCTCCTGCGGCACCCTGGCGGGCGCGTTGATTCCGGAACTGGTGAAGGCATTCACCTCGACCGAGTCGCGGCACGTGAAAGAAGTTGTGATTTCGGCGCAGGAAGGGGGAGCTTCTCTAGGCATCCTGTCCGGCTTCGTCGCGGGCAACTTCTCCGGCTACTACCTGGGACTGGCAATGATGATTCTGATGGCCATCGCCTACTACATGAGCACCATGGGTCTGGCGCTCGCGGCAGGTATGCTGGCGCCGGCAGTGTTCGCTTTCGGCCTGGTCGCATTCGGATTCCTTGGCATGGGACCGGTGACGATCGCCGTAGATTCCTACGGTCCGGTTACGGACAATGCGCAATCCGTGTATGAACTGTCGCTGATCGAAAACGTGCCGAACGTTGAAGGCGAACTCAAGAAGGACTTCAATATCACAGTCGATTTCGACCGTGCGAAACATTTGCTCGAAGCTAATGACGGCGCCGGAAATACGTTCAAAGCCACGGCGAAACCTGTACTGATAGGAACGGCGGTCGTTGGCGCCACCACCATGATCTTCTCGATCATCATGGCGCTCACCAATGGACTCACCGACGCGCAAGGGGTGGCTAAACTCTCACTTCTCTATGCGCCGTTCTTCCTCGGACTGATCACCGGCGGTGCGATGATCTACTGGTTCACCGGCGCTTCCACTCAGGCCGTGACCACGGGGGCATACCGCGCCGTCGAATTCATCAAAGCTAATATCAAACTTGAAGGTGTGGAAAAGGCTTCGATCGCCGACAGCAAGAAGGTGGTCGAGATCTGCACGAAGTACGCGCAGAAAGGCATGCTGAACATCTTCATTGCGGTGTTCTTCGGGACCCTGGCTTTCGCCTTTGTCGATGCATTTTTCTTTGTTGGCTACCTGATCTCTATCGCGATCTTCGGTCTGTATCAGGCGATATTTATGGCCAATGCGGGCGCCGCCTGGGACAACGCCAAGAAGATTGTGGAAGTCGAACTGAAGCAGAAAGGCACGCCGCTCCACGATGCCACCGTCATTGGTGACACGGTCGGCGATCCGTTCAAAGACACATCTTCAGTCGCGCTGAACCCGGTCATCAAGTTCACGACCCTGTTCGGATTGCTGGCTGTGGAGCTTGCGGTTACGCTCTCGGCAAATAACTCAACGCTCACGAACGTGCTCGCGCTCGTGTTCTTCCTGATCTCATTCGCGTTCGTCTACCGGTCGTTCTACGGGATGCGGATCGGAACCGAGCTCCAGTCACGAGAAGCTCGCGCCAGCGCGGACTAGGTCTGAATCAGAAAATGGAAGCCATCCGGTAATCCCCGGATGGCTTTTTTGCACGAATGGAGGCTGTCGCGCTCGTCGACTCTGAGAAAAAGACTTATTGCGTTATTCCAGCAGGTTTCAAACTTCTTAGAAACAGCACCAGCTGCCAGCGCTGCGCCTCAGGCAAGTTGCTGAACGAGGGCATGCCGCGATCCGGGTTGCCGTTCGTGATTTTCCAGAACAGTGTGCCGTCGGACTGCTTTTGTACAACGGGAAGTTGCAAATCGGCGGCGTGCTTCTTGGCGACTCCGCTTCCGTCTTCGCCATGACACTCCACACAGTTGCGCATGAAGAGTT
>JASLEQ010000518.1 GCA_030151135.1 Candidatus Sulfotelmatobacter sp.
GCGCGTATTGCGAATGACACGTGCCGAAAATCGGGGACAAAGCGAAGGCTCTTCGACAGTGATCGGGAATGCCGTATGGAATATTGTGGAAGAGCGGCCCTTTAGGGCCGCGTCAGGATCAGCATGATTCACGGCTTCAGCCGCTGTGGGCTGATCGCTGAGAGCTGAAAGCTGCCTGAGTGGCAAATCGTAAATCGCCGCGGCCTCGCGCGCCACGCCGTAATGATTCATCGCGTCCGGACGGTTCGTCCCTATCTCAACCTCGTAGACGGTATCTTTCCCCGATCCGCTGATTCCCTCGACCCCTATTCCCACATCGGTCAAATCAGACGCAAGCTGACGGTCATCGACGCTGAGTTCGACGAAGTCACGAATCCAATTAGGAAGAAGTTTCATGAAAATCGGCCTTAGCTCTTAGCCTTTGGCTCTCGGCCCGCGCGGTAAGTGATTGCGTCGTTTAACCACACGATTTCAGCATTCTTAGCGGCAACGTGGATAAACGCATTCCATCCGTTCACCGAGAGACTGCAAAAAACGAATCGGCGGATAACGATTGCAGCAATTCACTGTCCAGGTTCTTGCTCATATCGCAACCATCGATTCTCAAGTCGGAGGTCTCAAATGGGTACTTCGGATCTGGCGGTTCCATAACCAGAAACAGAAGTCCCGAGATCTCGATGCGCCCCTCCTTATAAGCCTCTCGCTGCTCGGGCGGATCGTCCATATTGCCAACCCACACTGCCAGTTCTAGCCGCGCTTTGCGCTGTTCGTAATCAACGGCGATTCGCCCAACCTCAGCGTCATGCAGCCCGTTCGGCAGTGAATGTTCCAGTCCTTCTAGGGTCATCGCCGCGTGTTTGAGCTAAAAGCCAAGAGCTGACAGCCAAGAGCTTCTTTATCCAAACTGCTCCAGGAACCGCACATCCCCCTGAAAGAACAGCTGAATATCATCCACGCCATACTTCAGCAGGGCTAACCGGTCCACGCCCATGCCGAATGCGAATCCCGAAACCTTCTTCGGGTCATAGCCGTTGTCCTTCACGAACTCGAACACGTTGGGATCCACCATTCCGCAGCCTAACACCTCGATCCACCCCGTCTGCTTGCACGGACGGCACGGGGCATTATCTAGCCCACGCTTCCCACTCCCGCCGCAGATGAAGCACGTCACATACAACTCCGCGCTCGGCTCCGTGAACGGAAAAAACGATGGCCGGAAGTGTGTCTTCACCGATGAGCCGAATAAGGCCTTCATCGCGTGATCGAGCGTCCCCTTCAGATCGCCGAAGGTTATGTTCGTATCCACCGCGAGTCCCTCGATCTGATGGAACATTGGCGAATGACTCGCATCCGGAGGATCGTTGCGGTGCACCGTCCCCGGAATCACAATGCGAATGGGCGGTCGCATCTTCTCCATCGTCCGAATCTGCACCGGAGACGTATGCGTGCGCAGCAGTAATCGCTCGCGCTGCGGCTTCGACTGCTGCCCCGCGATGAATAACGTATCCTGCGTATCGCGTGCCGGATGGTTCGGCGGAAAGTTAAGCGCCTCGAAGTTGTAGTAGTCCGTCTCGATGATGGGTCCCTCGGCAACGGAATACCCCAGCCGCTCGAACACCGACACGATTTCATTCCGTGTCCTGATAACGGGATGCTCGGCGCCGATCGCGCGCTTCACGCCAGGCAGCGTAATGTCGACACGTTCAATTTCGAGAGAATCAGATCCACCGGCCGACACATGTGCTGCGTCGACAATCTCAGTAATGCGCGCTTTCAACTCGTTCACGCGCATTCCCGCCTCGCGCTTGGCCTCCTTCGGCGCGCCCTTCAGCCAGAGATCATTGACTTGGGTGAGAAGGCCATTCTTCCGCGCCATCCAGTGGTCGCGAAAGACTTTCAACTCGGCGTCAGAGCGCACCTCAGCAGCTTCAGACTGACAGGCAGCGATGCATTCCGCCGCGGCTTTCTCGAGCGCTGCCGCTGAATAGTCCGTCAGTTTGGGAACTGTGTATGCCATCACGCAAGCTAAACGATTGTCGTCCTGAGCGCGAAGTTTGCGCGAAGGACCTATGCACTCCGCGCGGACTGCAAAGGTTCTTCGCTTGCCTCAGATGACAGAGTTTGTTTGAAGAATGTGGGCGACACGAGAGGAGTGCGCCCCCCCCGAATCGACTAAAAGCTGATAGCTGACGACTGAAAGCTCTCTACGCCAGCGCCGTCTTCGCTTGCGACGCCAAGCCCGCAAATCCCGCCGGATCATTCACCGCCAAATCAGCGAGAATCTTGCGGTCCAATTCAATCCCTGCAACCTTCAATCCGTGGATGAACTGGTTGTAGCTCATGCCATTCAGCTTGGCCGCGGCGCCAATGCGCACGATCCACAGGGACCGGTACTGACGCTTACGCTGCTTGCGGCCGGAGTAGGCGAACTTGAGTCCGCGCTCGACTGATTCTTTTGCCGCACGGTAGAGCTTCGACTTAGTAAGGAAATATCCGCTTGCGCGGTCTAATATCTTCTTGCGTTTTTGTCGGCGTTTGGTTCCGCGCTTTACACGAGGCATGGTGGTCTCCTTTTTGCTTTCAAGTTAATGGCGGCTGGAGGTAAGGACGATCGCTTTGCGACCGATGGCCTCTTCACACGCCTTGAATTGAGAGATTAAGCGATCCGGTGATTGCGCGATTTTCAATCGCTCAATGACTCAATCACAAAATCAATCAATTCCTCACTGATACGGAATCATCCGCAAAACCTTGGCGAGATCGCCATCACTCACCAATCCGGACTTCCTGTATTTCCGTTTCGTCTTCGTATCCTTTGACGTCAGGATGTGACGCAGTTTCGCATGTCCCCGCTTCACCTTTCCCGTTCCCGTCTTTTTGAAGCGCTTGGCGGCGCCTTTGTGCGTTTTCAGTTTCGGCATAGAAATCCTCAAAAACAGCCGCCGGCTCGCAGCCTTGAGCTGTCAGTTTTAACTTCTGGTCGTTCAGATGTTCTTCAGTGCCCGCGCTACGACGCGGGTTTGGCGACCTGCGCCGGAGGCTCGCTTGGACTCACCGCGCTTTGTGCCGCGGCCTTGTCGGCTTTCTGCTTTCTTTCTTTCTCTTTTTCCTTCTCGCGTTCCTTGTCCGACTTCTTTGGAGCCAAGATCGCGTGGAGGGTGTTCCCTTCCTGCCTCGGCCGGAATTCCACGATGCTCTCCGACTCTACATCTTTGATCAGCCGTTCCAGGATTTGCCGTCCGAGTCCGGTGCGCGTCATTTCGCGTCCGCGGAAAAAAATGGTGGCCTTAACCTTGTCGCCCTCGCCCAGGAAGCGCAGCACATGATTTTTCTTCGTCTCGTAATCGTGGTCGTCCACGTTGATCCGGAACTTGACCTCTTTTACGGTGATCGTTTTCTGGTGCTTCTTGGCTTCGCGCTCTTTCTTTTCCTGCTGGTAGAGATATTTCCCGTAATCCATGATGCGGCATACGGGAGGCTGCGCGGTCGGCGAAATCTCAACCAGGTCCAGATTCTTTTCGCGGGCTTTCTTAATCGCTTCGTATGGCGGCAAAATCCCGAGCTGATTGCCTTCGTCATCAATCACGCGAATTTCGCGCGCTCGAATGCGATCGTTGATGCGGATAAAACGTTTATCGATGCGACCCTCCGTGCTCTAAGCAACTGAGAATAAAGAATTATAGCATGGGGATCGACGCGGCCTCGTTCTCTCAAAGCGCATTGTCAAGCCGAGCCTCGAGCGATCCCTGTGGCAATTCCCTCCGAACTCGGCGGTAAAGAAATGCCCGCATCGCGACCCCAGCCGAGACGCTCGGTATCTGCGAAAATAGTTTTAGCGCGCATTGGTGCGCGAATTCCATGTCCCCAGGGTCCTCATGTGCCGCAATATAAAAATCCTCTTTAACTTCGCACCTCCGGCCACTGACGACGAGGTCCGCGCAGCCGCCCTGCAGTTCGTCCGCAAGATAAGCGGGTTCCAGAAACCCTCCCAAACCAACGAAGCTTCGTTCAACGCAGCGGTGGAAGAAATCACCATGGTGTCACGGCGGCTTCTGGCTTCACTCGAAACCACCGCGCCTCCTAAAAACCGCGAAGAAGAAGCGGCCAAGGCGAAAGCCCGCTCGATTGCGAGATTTGGACGCTAGGTCGCCGATCCCCGGTTCGCGCTGCTCAACCGAATCGATATAATTCGGCTGCTTCATCCCAACTAGGAAGCAGCGCTCATGCGAAAACGAATCTCTTCCATCCCCTTCCTCGCTCTGGCATGTCTGTTTGCTTTTGCACAGCAACCGGCGAATACCGATCAGGGCACTGTCGAACAAGGAAGCTTTACGCTCCACAAATTCGAACAAGCCATCGGCCAAGAGACCTACGAGATCCACCGTGAGGGCGATTTGATCGCGGCCAAGATCGATTTCAAGTTCACCGACCGCGGCTCTGAAGTTCCGCTCTCCACGACGTTTCGCGCGTCCCCGGATCTGACTCCACAATCCTTCGAAATCAAGGGACGGACCGCTCGTCCGGTTTCGATTGACGAGTCCATCACGGTCGGAAACGACAAAGTCCATATACGGTCGCGCGAGAATCAGTCTGACAGAACAGCGCCTGCCGGGCCCTACTTCACCATTGCGGGTTATGCCCCAGCGACCATGCAGATGTTGATGGTTCGGTACTGGGCCGGCCATGGATCTCCGGCAACGCTCTCCACATTGCCCACCGGCTCGGTGAAAATTGAACCGCGTGGTCAAGACACGTTTCATGTCGGCACCTCAAATGAAACGCTCAATCGCTACACGGTGGAAGGCTTGATCTGGGGAAGAGAGACTCTCTGGTTCGACTCTGACCGCCGCCTCGTTGCCGAAATCAGCACTGACGCGGAATTCGATCACTTCGAAGCCATTCGCGATGGATACGAAAGTGCGCTCGGTGACTTCGTGGCGCGCGCCGGTTCCGACAACATGGCCGCTCTTGTTGAGATCTCGAAGGAGATTCCCGGAAGCCATAGCTCAACTCTCGCGATCGTTGGAGCGACTTTGATCGATGGAAGAGGCGGCGATCCCCTCAGAGATTCAGCCGTACTGGTTCACGATGGCCGCATTGTTGCCGTGGGACCTCGCTCCAAAATCAAGATCCCGAAGGATGCCAACGTAATTGACGCCAAAGGAAAGTTCCTTCTACCCGGTTTGTGGGACATGCACGCGCACTTCGAGCAGGTCGAGTGGGGGCCAATCTATCTCGCTGCCGGCGTCACCACGGTCCGCGATTGCGGCAATGAATTCGAATTCATCAATGCGGTCCGCGATGCCGTCGCTCAGAACCGCGGACTTGGCCCGCGACTGCTGCTTGCGGGCGTTGTCGACGGCACTGGGCCAATGGCGCTGGGCGTCGAACGCGTCGACACACCGGAACAGGCCCGAGCGTGGGTGGATCGATATCATGACGCCCATTTTCAACAAATGAAGATTTACAGCTCGGTCAAGCTGGAACAAGTGAAGGCGGTTGCCGATGAAGCGCATCGCCTGGGCATGACCGTGACCGGCCACGTTCCCGAGGGCTTGAATGCCTATCAGGTCATCGAGGCCGGGCAGGACCAGATTAACCACATCCACTACATCGTCGATATCATGCACGCGCCGTTCCCGAAGGACATGAGTCGTATCGATCGCATGAAGACTATCGCGGCGATCGATCTCCATTCGCCCGAAGCGCAGAAGGCGCTCTCATTTTTGAAGGACCATCACACGGTCGTCGATCCCACTATGGCGCTTTTTGAACTCTTTGGCGCGACTACCGCCAAGCCTCCAGCAAGCTTTGAGCCCGGCATCGAAAAAATTCCGGCCGAGCTTGCGCAACCCCTGACTGACGTCGAACCGCCGTCGGAGCGGTCTGACATTAGCCAAAAGGTATTCGCCAAGGAAATCGAAGTAGTTGGAGCGCTACATCGCGCAGGCATTCCAATTGTTGCCGGAACAGATCAGTCTGTGCCCGGACACAGCCTGCATCGAGAACTGGAACTTTATGTCCAGGCGGGATTCACGCCCATGGAAGCAATTCAGGCCGCAACGATTGTTCCCGCGCGGGCGATGGGCGTCGCAAAAGAATCTGGCACGGTAGAGAAAGGCAAGCGCGGTGACCTGATCCTGCTGACCGCGGATCCACTGGCGGACATCCACAATACGCGTGCTGTCGAGTACGTGGTCACTAACGGGACGATGTATCACACTGCAGAGCTATGGCAGAGCGTTGGATTCAAACCATAGTCAGGAGCGCCGTCGGAGCGGCGGATGTGAAAGACCGCATGCAGGGGCAGGCAAACTTGCAGGTGAGGGCTAATTCAGTAGAGCACGCCACTCGGGCGCTTTCTCTATGCTAGTCTGCCTTTCATGTTGAAACGCGTCTCCATTACTCGAAAGAAGAGCGCAAAAGTGATCACACAACGCCGGAATTTCTCGACCGGGCGTGTTCCCGCCAAACAGTTCCTCAGCGACAAAGTTTCTTATTTCACCGAATCAGTGATTCGGGAAATGACGCGGCAGGCGATGCTTTATGGCGCCGTGAACCTTGCTCAAGGCTTTCCGGATTTCCCCGCACCTGCCGGAATCAAGCACGCCGCCCAGCAGGCAGTGGCCGCGGACGTGAATCAATACGCCATCACCTGGGGCGCAAAAAGCCTTCGCAATGCCATCGCGCGGCAGATGGGAGTCTGGCAAGGGATCGAGGTCGATCCTGAAAAAGAGATCACCGTCTGCTGCGGATCCACCGAAGCAATGATCTCCACCCTCCTCGCGGTGTGTAACACCGGAGACGAGGTCGTGATCTTCGAGCCCTTTTACGAAAACTACGGGCCTGATTCAGTGTTGAGCGGCGCCAAGCCGAAATTCGTGAAGCTGCGCCCACCGAAAGATGAGTCTGGCGAATGGACCTTTGACGAGAAGGAATTGCGGCGCGCGTTCGACAAGCACACCAAAGCAATCATCGTTAATACCCCGAATAATCCCACGGGCAAAGTCTTTACGCGGGAAGAACTCGAGCTGATCCGCGATCTGTGCGTGAAATTCGATGTTCTGGCCATCACCGACGAAATTTATGAGCACATCATCTACGACGGCACCGAGCACATCTCAATGGTGTCGCTCGACGGCATGCGCGACCGCACTGTCACGATTAATGGCATGTCGAAGACCTACAGCGTGACCGGATGGCGAGTGGGATGGGCGGTTGCACCCGAGAAGATCACGAATGCGATTCGGAAAGTTCACGACTTTCTAACGGTTGGCGCGCCCGCGCCTTTACAGGAAGCCGGAGCCGCCGCGCTCCGCCTTCCGCCCGAATATTACTCGAGGCTTGCGGAAGGATACCGCAAGCGCCGGGACCATCTGATGCCCGCTCTTCGTTTGGCCGGTTTCAAATGCTTCCGTCCCCGCGGTGCCTAT
>JASLEQ010000519.1 GCA_030151135.1 Candidatus Sulfotelmatobacter sp.
TCTCCGATCAGTGCTCCAGTCACGAAGCCGGCACCCTTGATGAACTCTCGCCGTTCTGACATAGCCTCGACCTCGCGTGTCTTTGTATCTTGAAGCTCTGAAGCTTCGAAAACTTATTTCTCTCCTACTCTACGCAGATAGAACTGGAAGAAATCTTCGGGATTCGAATTCAAGCATACCTGCGCATTGGGCGAGCCCGGCTCCTCCCGCGTGTATCCCTTCTCGTCCACGCGAATGTGCAGCGGCGTCACCGGGCACAACTCCGGCTTCAGGACAAACGCCAGCGTCATGGGATCAAACAGCGTCGGCGTCTCCTGCGCCCACAAGTGATAGAGGATCGTGAGCTGATCGGTCAACACCGTTCCGCGCGTAAACAGAAATGCCCGCTTCACCTCATCCAGCTTCAACTGCGTCGAATCCAGCGGCATCACATAAAGAGGTACTCCCGACGCAAACAACTTCTGTGCCGACGCCACGTCGTTCAAAATGTTCCACTCCGGCGATGGAGGGAAATGCTCGTTATATCCATAATCGCCATAGCCCTTGCGAACCGATCCTCCCATAATCACCACGCGTTTCAATTTGCGAAAGGTCGACGCGTCCCGATCGATCGCCGCTCCTACATTCATTAAGGGGCCAATCCCGATCAGGGTAATTTCTCCGGGATACTTGCCAATTTGATCGAGAATGAACTCCGCCGCGTCGCCGTGAGAACGTTTTGTGAACTTCCTTTCTTCGCCATAGCGGCGCTGCGACATCGGAGTTTTTCCTGTCGGCTTGCCCGCCATGACAGGTATGTCGTCGCGCCCTACGGCCTCGAGAAAACGGTCCACAATCTGCGCCCGCACTTCGGTCTCGCCAAATGTGGTGGTAATCCCCAAGACCTGCAACTCTGGACTCTTCACCGCCAATGCCAGTGCGAAGGCGTCGTCCACATCGTCGCCGATATCGGTATCGATAATGACCTTCTCGCGCGCCGTCTGCGCCCAACTCCCCGCTGCCGCCAGACATAAAACTATCCCCAACCACCGTCGCATGACCGGCTCCTCTCCCGAGCCGATAACAATATCAAAAGGCGGGGTGTCGCATCCTTGTCTCCATGTCTCGCGGCAGGGCTACGTGTTCCACGGCCCACACCGTGTCCGCACATCACATGCAAGACCAGAGTCCGTCTCAGTAAATCCAGTCGAATCAATGCAAGCGTAGATGGCCCCCGCTCTGCATTTCATTCAATCGCCGTGACCCGGCAGGAGGCAACCACCATGACCCGCATCAACGTATCGCGCACCAACCGTTTTATGACCTGGGGAAAACACACCAGCGTCATCGTTTTCGCAGCCACGCTGATCATCTGCGCTGTAACCGTCGGATGCTCCAGCGATCAACCGAAACCCGCCACCAGCAACAACATTCAAATGCCGCAACCACAGTTGCAGCCGCAGCCCGTACCAGCACCGGTCCTGCAGGCCGAGAACAAGCCGGCGCCAAAGAAGCCGGTCGTTCACCGGAAGCCCGCGACCGTGAACTACACCGACAAGACCTACGGAGTGACCTTCGAATATCCACGGCGCTATGCCATCGAAACTGGCGACGCCGCCACCGAAGTTGTGCAGACGAACGCGATCCCGATGAATTTCGTGCAGCCTGGCGGAGTCGCGCTGGCCGCCGTCGATCTGCCTGAGACCGGATTCCAGAACACCGACTTCTCTTCCGCGTTCTTTAACGTGAGCGTGAACAAGAACGTCAGCGCCGACCAGTGCAGCGAGTTCGCGGTGCCGCAGCCGAAGGGGATGGGGCAGCCCGAGAGCGCTGCCGCCACGTCCAATGAAGTTGCAAAACAGGATGTATCCAAGTCTGACGTCCAGACGGCCTCAGCCACTGACAGCACGAAACCGTCCAGCGACGCCTCGTCCAACTCCAAGCTGATGATCGGCGACATGGAGCTCCGGGCCACCGAAGCTGTGACTGGCGAAGGCACGCGCCAAAGCGACTCGAAGTACTTCCATGTCTACCAGAATGGAGCCTGCTACGAGTTTGCCCTGAACGTGACGACAGACGCCTCGGCCGAAGGCCTGGTGAAGCACGTGGATCGCGACCGGGTCTTCACTCGCCTGGAGCAAATCCTTGCGACCGTGAAGATCAATCCAGTAACCACACCTGAGGTGACTGCTGAGGCCCCCGCTCCGGCTGCCCCCTCCGCAACGCCCGCGCAATGACCGCAACCCGCGGCCCCCACCTTGTCTCCGTGAATTTTGCGGAGGCAGGGTGGGGATTTTGCTCAACTCGGTGCATCTAAAGAGGTATAGATCACGACTTCCCACGGGCCGTGCACACAAATCGCGCGCAGAAAAGAAGTCTTCCTGATGGAGTAAATCCCCGTGACGCCCTCAATGTTACTTTCGACCTATAGGCCTAGCATTCTCGTAACTACTCTGCATATCACATTCCGTTCCATACTGCTTCCCATGGGTCTCGACCACGTTCTTATCGATTTCTTTTCGCGGGCCGCCGCCGGAGCTGCCTCTGTCCTGATGGTCATCTTCATTGTCGGCCTTGGGCTGCCACGGCGCGCCGAATCTCCCGTTCGCCGCGAACGGAAGTAAGCCCCGCTCGTCGCCGCAAAGACGTCCTCCGCTGAACCCTCGCATTCCACCAAGCTCTCGTCCGCAGAACGCGCCTTTGTGCGGGAAATCCGTGTGATGTCACGGCATGGGGAAGCACCTGTTCTGCTCATTTGACGCCTCTCCCACCCGCGTGAAATGATTCCACGTTCTACATACCAACTTGGAGCCCCTATTCCCGATGAGCCCGCTCATCCCAAGGGATAATACTTTCTTCCGGATGTTCGCGCAGGCTTCGGAGAACCTGATTGCCGGCGCCCGCGTGATGGTCGATCTTTTTGCCGACTACAACAATGTGGACGCCAAGCTCGCAGAGCTTCGGCGCATCGAGCGCATCGGGGACGAAATCACGCATAACCTGTTCACCCGGCTGAACCAGACCTTTATCACGCCTTTCGATCGCGAAGACATTCACGCGCTGGCGTCGTCGCTCGATGACGTCCTCGACTTTCTCAATTCTGCCGGCGCTCGCATCATCATGTATCGCATCACCAATCCTCCGCCGGCTGCGCTCGAGCTCTCCCGGCTGATCCTTTTGCAGGCCCAGGAACTCCACCGCGCACTGCCTTTGCTGCAAAAAAATGGGGACATTCTGACCCACTGCGTCGAAATCAACCGCATTGAGAACGAGGCCGACGTCGTATCTCGCGCGGCCATCGGACGGCTTTTCGACGAAGAGACGAACCCGATTACGCTGATCAAGATCAAGGAACTGATCGAATTCCTCGAAGCCGCCACTGACAAGGCAGAAGATGTCGCCAACGTGCTGGAAACCGTAGTCCTTAAGAATTCATAACGTGAACTGGCCAAAGTGAAACCAGACTTCCTGCTTCTCGGCGTCACCGTCCTCGTCGCCCTGACTTTCGACTTTCTTAACGGCTTCCACGATGCCGCGAATAGCATCGCCACCGTCGTTTCGACTCGCGTCCTCTCGCCCAAGCTCGCAGTTATCTGGGCCGCCTTCTTCAACTTCCTGGCCGCTTTCCTGCTGGGAACCGCCGTCGCCAAAACTATCGGCAGCGGCATGATTGATATCCGTGTGATCACGCAATACGTGGTGATCGGCGGACTGCTTGGCGCGATTGTCTGGGACTTGCTCACCTGGTGGTGGGGACTTCCGACGTCGTCGTCTCACGCGCTGATCGGCGGCATGGCTGGAGCTGCCATCATGCGTTCCGGATCGTTCAGCGTGATCATCACTTCTGGCTGGTATAAAACTCTCGTCTTTATCGTGGTCGCTCCCATCATGGGCCTCGTCCTCGCCCTGATCTTCATGACGTCGGTTTTCTGGATCCTGCGCAACAAACCTCCGCGGCGTATCGATGCCTGGTTCCGCAAGCTCCAACTTCTTTCCGCTGCCGCGTACAGCCTCGGCCACGGCGGCAACGATGCGCAGAAAACCATGGGCATTGTGGCCAGCGCCCTGTTTAGCGCAAAGCTGATCACCGGCGCCGAATTCAAAGGGAACTGGGGACACTTCCACTGGCCCATCATCATCGCCGCCAACGGCGCGATCGCGCTTGGCACCTACTTTGGCGGATGGCGCATCGTCCACACCATGGGCTCCCGTATCACCAAGCTCAAACCCGTTGGCGGATTCTGCGCGGAAACCGCTGGCGCGATCACGCTGTTCGCCACCGCGCTCGCCGGAATCCCCGTCAGCACCACCCACACCATTACAGGAGCCATCGTCGGCGTCGGAGCGACCCACCGCCTGTCGGCCGTTCGGTGGGGTGTAGCCAGACGGATCGTCTGGGCCTGGGTTTTCACCATTCCCGCCGCCGCCCTCGTCTCGGCACTCGCCTTCGCCATCATTCGCATGATCCACCCCGGCGCCTAGCTTCCGCTACCAGGAGTTTAGGCTCCGCCTGCACGAGTGAACGTCCGGAATTGATTTTTCCGTTGCGCAATCCCCCATCCCGCAGTACATTTGGACACCTTTCCCCGCGCGCATCGGATGAAAACCCGTCAGCGCGCCTTCCCGGTGAAGTAAATCTCGGGTACTCGTGTGCGGCGGATCCCCAATCACTCTCAGGGCCAAACGGCAGACAACCCTGACGCCATAGAAAGGAACGAACCGCAATGCCGAGAAAACCAAAAGCCTCTCTCTCGCGACCTTTATTCAGTGAGCCGGTCTTCAACGAAGGCGTTCCCACACCCGACCCTTCGCAGTTTCAAGTCACGCCCGACGACG
>JASLEQ010000550.1 GCA_030151135.1 Candidatus Sulfotelmatobacter sp.
CAATTACAGCTACATCCACGGACTCGGGCAGCGGCACACCCGCATCGCTGGCGGGCACCTGTACCGTGGTCAGCCAAAAGTTCTGCTCCATCATCGATCGCACTTTCACCTTCACCTTTCTTTTACGTTCATAACCGGAGGCAAATGAGCTCCGCGGGAACGGAGCATTTTAGCGCACCGGAAGTACATGTCCTATCGCGGGGGCCGGCTCGCCTTTGGTTCTGCCATCGGTAATCTTGTTTGGATTACCGCCTCTTCCTAGTCTGATCATGCATGACCTTGCGCTGCTTCCTGTTCTGCTCTGACGAGGGCGCGTCAGATCTCATTCGGCAGGTGCTGACCACGCTGGATGTGGAGGGAGAAGTCTGCTCAACCCTCACCACCGCTGTCGAGAAGGTCGCGAGCGAGCCCTTTCAGATCGTCGTCATCGACTGGGATCAGCAGCCTGGGGCCGGAATGGTACTTTCCTCGGCCCGTGAGCGCAAGCCCGCTGAACGTCCGTTGACCCTGGCCATCGTCGCCGATGATGCCAGCGTGCCCAAGGCCTTGCAAGCGGGTGCTAACTCGATTCTGCGCAAGCCGCTCATGGTCAATCAGGTGACGGATACCTTGACCACGGCCCGCGACCTGATTCGGTCAAGGTTCGAAACGCCAAGAGCGCCGGTTTCCGCGCCAACGAGCGCCGGGACTGTGTCGCACTTACCCGCACGCTTAGACGCTGGCCGTGAAAAACTCCGGGCCGGCGAGTTCCTTCAATCTGCGTCACTCAGTCCAAGTGCGCAGATTCAGACCGAGTCCGAGATTCCCGTGTCATCGGATCAGTCCATTGCAGAGCCGGTGGATGCGCTGAAGGATCTTGAAACGGTCGCAGCCCCGGCTCCGCCGATTTCTCTGCCTCACGATTCGAATGAGCCGCGCGGGCTGGAGTGGTATCTCAAGAAAAAGGGAGTGCAGTCGACATACAGGGGAGGTGCGGCGGCAGCTCCGGCACTGGCACCCACACCGGCTCCAAGTAATCAGCCTGAACTGCTCGGCTTCGATCAGAATCCGTCGAGTTTCGCTCCCCGGTCACTCCCGGCCAACGAAATTGCTCCAACTCCCGAAGTTCAAGGTCGTCACGAACAAGCGCAAGAGGCGGCAGTTGCCTCGGAGATCTCGGAAGTTCCGCTCGCTGCATCACCATCGGCGGGATTCCGCCTACGCAAGACGGCGATGCTTGTCGCAAGCTTGCTTGCCGCCATCGCGATCGTCGCTGCGCCGCAAGCCCCGTGGCATTCAAGGTTTAACGTGGCCGTGGCAAAAGCAGCGCGTTCCCTGCATACCTGGCTACATCCTCAAGCAGTCACGGCAGTGACGCAGGCACCCATTTCTCACGAGGATTTCGGCCGTCCTGGGGACGAATACAAGCTTCCCGCAGCAGAGCCCATTCCCGACGCGACGACCGATCCTTCGCAAATTCAGGTCGTTCCGGAAGTTGATCCCACCGCCAAGAAACCGCCAACTGACGCAGGCTCTTCCGATCAGACGCAAGCGCCTGTCGACGTGACGCCTGCCCCCGCTGCAGCCCAGACGCCAGCGGTGCAGGTTCAGGAGAATCCGCAGTCACAGCCGACGACTACAGCGGTGGCGACACCGGCGGTCACAACTCCTTCAACCGCTATCTCTGCTACAACCGCCCAGCCAAACCCTGCTGTGCCTGGGCCAACGGTCCGCACCGACACGCCCGTCACAACGCCGGTAGCAGTACCACCGCGAAGGCAGCCGACCACCTATGTCACGCCCACACCCAGAGTTCCTTCCAGTCTCCAATCGCAGATGGCAGTCTTGGTGCCCGATGCCGGCGGGAACAAGCCCGCTGATGCTGCCATGCCTGCGATCGAGCCTGTAAACGTCGCAGAGCTGACGGAACGCGCCTTGTTAGCCGACCAGCCCGCAATGAGTTATCCCGCAAGCGCGAAGGGCCAACAGGGTACCGTGATCCTGCAAGTTCTGATCGGACGCGATGGCACGGTGCAGGACGCCAAGTTCGTCCAAGGCTCGCTGGCTTTTGCCCGTACTGCCATCGACGGCGTCAGGCAATGGAAATTCAAGCCATACACGATGAACGGCAGACCAGTCTCGGTTCAGACGAGCCTCACCATCAAGTTCAAGCCTGGACAATGACGGAAGTGGTGTGTTTTGTTGCGTAATCGCCGGGATTCTGCAAATCCGCGTTCTGTGCGTGAATAGCCGCAACGAGTTACGGATGGCGTTTTCTTTCGATACAGCCAGCCTGTATCTGCTTGCATCTAGAGATATAATGAGATCAGCTCTCGGGAAATAGTTCCTTCCGGAAGAAGATCACACACAGATGTCCATGAAAATTAAAGCAGCAGTTCT
This sequence comes from Candidatus Sulfotelmatobacter sp., assembly GCA_030151135.1. The sequence goes on from JASLEQ010000550.1 coordinate 2,380, forward strand.
CGTCACCTCTTTCGCAGTTTTGTTGTTCTTTGTCGTCGGATCGATGGGCGGCGTGCACGCCTCGTCCAGCGACGGCTCTTATCGACAGTTACAGGTTTATAGCGAAGTCCTGTCGCGCGTGCGCAGCGAGTACGTGGAAGAGCCCAATATTCCGAAAGTGACCGATGGCGCGCTGCACGGATTGCTCGAGTCTCTCGATTCGAACTCCAGCTATCTCTCTCCTGAAGCGTACAAGGAATTCAAAGCTCACAAGGCTGAAGGCAAGGCCGATATCGGGGCTGTGCTCTCGAAGCGGTTTGGATATGCGGATGTTGTCGCGGTGCTTCCAGGCTCTCCCGCTGAAAAGGCGGGCATCGAACCCACGGACATCTTCGAATCGATTGAAGGTCACAGCACTCGCGATATGTCTTTGCCCGAGATTCACAACCTGATCGCGGGCCCGCAGGGATCGACTTTGAATGTGGAAGTTGTGCGTGCGCGTCGCGCCGAGCCGCAGAAAATTTCGATCACTCGCGACGTCGTCAGTGCGCCGCCGATCACCGATAAGGTCATGGACGACGGCATCGGTTACATAAAGGTAGAAGCCCTCACCAAGGGAAAGTCCCAAGAGATTGCTTCCAAGGTGAAGTCGCTCGAAAAAGCCGGCGCGAAGAAGATCCTGCTCGACCTTCGCTACTGCGCCGAAGGCGAAGAGAGCGAGGGAATTGCGACTGCAAACCTGTTCCTGAATCACGGCACGATTACTTACCTGCAGGGACAGAAATATCCGCGGCAAGCCTTTAACGCCGACCCGTCGAAGGCCATCACAAACCTTCCGGTAGCGGTGCTGGTCAATCGCGGTACTTCGGGAGCGTCTGAGATCGTCGCTGCTGCAATTCTGGAGAACGCACGCGGAGACGTTGTCGGCGACAAGACCTTCGGCGATGGTTCCGTGCAGAAGACGCTCGATCTTCCCGACGGGGGCGCGGTGATACTCTCCGTGGCGAAATACTACTCGCCCAGCGGGAAAGCGATCCAGGATACCGCCGTTACTCCGAACGTAGTCGTAGCCGATGCAATCGACGACGGTGTCGGCCCCGACGATGATGACAGCACGGCTGCTCCCGACACGAATAAAGAGGAAAAGCAGAAACCCGCGGTCGACGACCAGCTGAATAAAGCTGTCGAGGTCTTGAAGAACCACGCAAGCTAATCTCAGTCAGTATTCTTTTACGAGCGCCACATCTGTGGCGCTTTTTCTTTGCGGCACGGACTTCGACTTAACGAACTCCAATTCGCTGCGAGGCGTTCGCGCCTTTGCTGGAATTTGGTTTCCGACTAAGGGCCACCCCTGGTTATCCGGAAGCACGTTTCAACAAGTGCTATCCTGACCTCACCGGGCCATGAAGGCTCTCTACGACAACCTACCTGAGGTAGAAATTGGCGGGCGTAAGCTCGTCAGCCGTGTGCTGTTCGGCATGCTGCTTCTGATGTCGGTGATAGTCGGCGCCAGCTCCGGGCTTCTGCTCGTTTACACCACTGACCTTCCCCAGGTGGATGCGCTGGAGAACTACCGTCCCAGTTCGATCACCGAACTGTATGACGACCACAACCGCGTGATTGGATCTTTCGCGCTGCAGCGTCGAGTCGTGTCGAGCTATGAAGATTTTCCGCCTGTGCTGCGCGACGCTCTGGTCTCGATCGAGGACAAGGATTTCTATCGCCATTCCGGCATCAATTTCTGGCGCATTGTCGGAGCCGCCTATCGCGACATCGAGTCGGGAGGCAAGGTGCAGGGCGCATCGACGCTCACGATGCAACTTGCGCGCAATCTTTTTCTCTCTCCCGATCGCCGCTGGCAACGTAAAGTCCAGGAAGCGATGCTTGCGATCCAGATTGAGCGGCGATTCACGAAACCACAGATCTTCACGCTCTACGCCAACCAGATTTTTTTAGGGCACGGCGTCTATGGATTTGAAGCGGCATCGGAGTTTTATTTCAGCAAGCCGGCCAAACAGTTGACGCTTGATGAAGCCGCCTTGCTCGCGGGACTGCCGAAGGGCCCTACGGTTTACTCGCCGATCAACCATCCCGATCGCGCCGTCAAGCGCCGTAACCTGGTTATCAATGCCCTGCTCGAAGACGGGAAGATCACGGCTGCGCAGGCGGACGCTGCACGATCCGAGCCCATGACGCTGCATCTCGCGCATGATCCGAACTCCCTCGCGCCATATTTCGTTGTGAAGTCCGCCGCTACCTGGAAGCGAAATACGGAACCGATCAGGTTCACGAGGGAGGTCTCAAGGTCTACACCACGCTGGACGTAGAAATGCAGAAGGCCGCCAATCAATCGGTGCTCGATGGCTTGGCTGCGTACGAGCGCCGCCACGGATGGAAAGATCATCTCGAAAACGTCGTTGCTGAAGGGGTACCGCTCGATAAGTATTCGCATCCCGATTGGGACGATGAACCGGAGGGAAACGGTTACATCCATGCGCTTGTCACGTCCTCTGGTACTGGGATCGCGACCCTCAAGTTCGGCCGCTATACGGCCGCTTTAGGCCAGCCGGACGTCGCATGGACGCAGCAGAAGATCGGTGACATCCTGAAACCCGGCGACATTTGCTACGTCAAGATTCTTTCCCTTGGGGCAAATGGAGCGGCAAAAGTCAGCCTTGAGCAGGACTCTGGCGCGCAAGGTGCGTTGCTCGCCGTGGACAACGCGACCGGCGGAATTAAAGCCCTGGTCGGCGGTCGCGACTTCAACGACTCGAAGTTCGATCGTGCCACTCAAGCTTTGCGCCAAGTCGGATCTTCATTCAAGCCTTACGTGTATACAGCCGTAATCGATGGCGGCGCCAGTCCCGATGACACGGTTCTCGACGAACCTGTCAGCTTCGAGAATGGCTCGGGCGCATACACGCCGCATAACTACGACGAAAAGTTTGAAGGCATCATCACGCTGCGCCGAGCGCTGGCGCAGTCGCGCAACATCCCCGCCCTCAAACTGGCGGATAAAGTGGGCATCAAGACTGTCATCGACTATGCAGAACGGTTTGGCATTACGTCGAAACTGCCGCCGTACTTGCCAGTCGCGCTTGGCTCTGCCGAGGTCACGCTGCTCGAGCAGACCGCCGCGTATAGCGTGTTTCCGAATGATGGTGTGCGTATCACACCTCATTACATCACCCGGGTGACCGATTATGAAGGGCGCGTGCTCGAAGAAGATTTCCCGGAAGTAAAAGACGTAGTCAGCGAACGCACCGCGCGCATCATGACTTCGATGCTGCGAGAGGTCGTTCTGCATGGGACCGGAATCGCAGCATCGAAACTGCCATTTCCTGTAGCGGGTAAGACGGGCACGACCAACGACTTCACTGACGCGTGGTTCATGGGCTTCTCTCCGACGATGAGCTGCGGAGTATGGGTTGGATACGACGAGAAGAGATCTCTCGGCGCGAAAGAGACTGGAGCACACGCCGCGCTGCCGATCTGGATGAACTTCATGACCGCCGCAATGGCTGGTAAAGACGTTGGCGATTTCCAGCCCTCACCGATTCAGCCGCATGCGGCGCAGAAAGTAGACACGCCTGACGCAGCCCCTGCAACAGAAGAGTCGCATTGATTGCGAGCTACATCGGTCATCGCGCTATCATGGCTTTCCATGAGCCAACAGATCATGCGAGTTCTGCTTTCCTTCATCGTCTGCCTATTCACGTGCACTTTGCTCGCGAACGCGGCCGACCAGGCTGCCTCCCCTGTCAAGCAGGTGCTCCGCGCCCAGCAGGATGCATGGAACCGGCACGATCTTGACGCCTTTATGTCGGGCTACTGGAAATCGCCGGAACTCACTTTCTTTTCTGGTGCGAAGGAATCGAAAGGATGGCAGGCTACCATCGACCGCTATCGCGCCACGTATCAGGCTTCCGGAAAAGAGATGGGCAAGCTCGATTTTTCCGAGTTAAAGATTGAGCCGCTGGGCGCCGATGCCGCCTTCGTGCGGGGAGCATGGCAACTGACGATGTCCGACGGGAAGACTCCGCATGGGCGGTTCACGCTGATCTTCCGCAAATTTCCGGATGGATGGAAAATTGTGCACGACCACACCTCGGCGGCGGACTGAATTTCAACGCGTGAGGAGCGGGCGAAACGAAACCGCCCGAATTTGACTTTTGAACTGCGAGCGTCCGCGGCAACGGCGCATGCGGCGCACCGCTTTACTTCTTGACGCGCACCTGCACGCGTGTGCCATCGGGGAGGTTGCCATTGACCAGTTCTACCTTGCCACCCCGGACCACGCCTTCAAATTCCTGCTGAGGAAGTGCTTTTGCCAGCGGGCTTGCCGGGGAGTCGCTCGCTACAACGCGTGACGCACTGCGTCCCATGCCGCGATCCATGGCTTCATTGGCGAGGCGGTCCGCTTCCTGATTGTGTTCGCGAAGAGCGTGACCGATGGAGAACCACTCCAACTCTCGAATCAATTCCTTGGCTCGCCCGTGAAGATCCTGCAGGATGGGATTCTTAACTTTATAGATGCCCTTGATTTGCCGGACCAGGAGTTCAGAGTCGCTGATGAGCTTCAGGGCCTTCGGTCCATGCTCGATGGCGTACTCAAGTGCCGCAATCAATCCCTGGTACTCGGCAAAGTTGTTGGTCTGGTGTCCGAGGTACTCGCTGAGGGCGGCAACTTTGCGGCCGGATTCATCTTTGATGACGACGCCGTACCCTGCCGGCCCAGGATTGCCACGTGCTCCACCATCGCTGTGCGCGATCAGAAAATGTTGCGGGGGATGCTCGCGGTCATCGAGAGATGCTTTCGTGCCGGAACGCATGAACGAGTCAGAGGACATGTCCGAGTTTACAACGTCGCGACGCGCCGGAAGGCACCGGTAATCCGCCAGCTATCAGCATCGCTCGCTGCCGCCGGATACGAACCTTCGAGTGTCGATGCCAAAACGATTTCTTTGACACGCATAAAAAGACTAACGTCCGGCGGCAAGCCTCGTAGCGAGTCGCGCGGGCAGCTTGGCGTCGAAGATTCGATCTTGCGCCGCCTTGAGGTTGTAGGGAGTGCGCTGGAACTGCACAACCTGCTGCTCGGTGTCATATATGGCGAATGCGGCGCGCCAATCCCCATCGCGCGGCTGCCCCACCGATCCTGGATTAATCAGGTAGCGTGCGTTCTTTTTCAGTTGTAAGGGGACGGACTCCGCTTGGCCAACCGTACGGTATTCCGGACGAAACACATTGGCGGAGGATCCGTTCGCGAAAAATCCCCCCTGCAAATGCGTGTGCCCGAAAAAGGTCAGGGGCGTGGTCAAGGTGATCAGGGGCGCCAGGGCATCACCCAGCGAGACTACATATTCGTCCTCGTCGTTCGGAGAACCGTGCACCAGTTGAATGTCCGGATGGTCCGGCAACGATACCGGCCCGTGCGGAAGCTCGCGCAGCCACTGGAGATTTTCCGCGGTCAACCGATCGCGAGTCCATACCGCAGCGGCCGATGCCATGGGATTGAAATCTTCCAGATCCATCAGCCCGGTGGCAGCCTTGTCGTGATTGCCTCTCACGAAGACTTTGCCAAGCTCGCGGGAACGTTCCGTGACTTCGTTGGGGCTGGCGCCATATCCGACAATGTCTCCCAGGTTGACAATCAAATCGTGAGGGGGAGCGGCCGCGAGGCACGCATCAAGAGCTTCCAGGTTGGCGTGAATATCACTGAGCAGCAGTATGCGCACGAGGCACCGGACGAATTGCCGATTATAGAACGTGGGGAGGAAATTGGCTCGAAAGCGGCGTCTCCCGGACGACCGAGTTCGGCGGGTATTCACGCGCCCGCTCAGCACGCAGTTTACCGGTTGATGACTGGGCAGCGCGCCCAGTGGCTGGCTGAAACTTCTACTAACGGCGGCAGCACGCGAGCGCATTCGGGGACGCGTAACTCACAGCGCGGTTCGAACGAGCATCCTGCAGGCAGGTTCTGCAAGGCTGGAACAGTGCCTTCGATTGTCTGCAGCGGACGCGAGCGATCTGTCTTGAGGTCGGGAACGGCCCGCAGAAGGCCGCGCGTGTACGGATGTGCGGGACTCTGGAAAATATCGCGCTTCTTCCCCATCTCCACCAGACATCCCGCGTACATCACGGCTACGCGATCGGCAACCTCCGACACGACCGCCAGGTCGTGCGAGATGAAGAGCATCGCAAGGCCGAATTTCTTTCGCAGGTCGGCGATCAATTCCAGAATCTGCGCCTGAATTGTGACATCAAGCGCTGTCGTGGGCTCGTCGGCAATCAGCAGTTGCGGACGATTGACAATCGCCATGGCGATCACGATGCGCTGGCGCATGCCTCCGGAAAGCTGATGCGGGTAGTCACGGGCGCGGTGCGCGGGATCAGCAATAGCGACGTCGTTCATGGCGTCCACTGCTCGCTGCCAGGCCTCTTTCTTGGAGATCGGATAATGGGCCAATACCGCTTCGGAAATTTGATCTCCGACCCGCATAACCGGGTTCAGAGCGGTCATAGGCTCCTGGAAGATCATTGCGATGCGGGAACCGCGAAGCTGGCGCATGGATTCGGCGTCGAGTGCCGTAAGGCGTCGTGGAGCACTCCCGTTGTCGGTGAAAAGAATTTCGCCGCGGACGCTAGCTTGCGGCGGCAGCAAGCCCATGATCGCGAGCGAGCTGATGGACTTTCCCGAGCCGGATTCGCCCACCAGACCCAGGACCTCGCCAGGCGCGATGGAGAAGCTGAGGTCGCGAACGGCGCGAAGAGCGGACAGAGGCAATCCCATGCTGGATTGCGATGGGAACTCGATGTTCAGGTTGCGGACGTCGAGCAAGGGCGACACTGGGCTATCGTAGCAGGCATAACAGGGCCAAGTGTCGAGGAAGCGTCAGCCTACCGGCGCCGTCTCTAAATTTTCTGAAGTCGTTACTGGCCGAGGATCAATGGCAAACCATTCTTGTTGCTCCCCACCACGACCACCTTTGTATTCGGGCTTTTGGCCAGGTTCTCCGTGGCCTCAATTCCTTTCCATTCCAGCAGCGACGGCGTGATTCCCTGCGCCACGATCTGCTGGAAATCACGAACTCCGGCAGCTTCGATCCGCTTGCGCTGGGCTTCCTGCGTTTCTTTTTGCAGGCGGAAATTCATCGCCAGCGCTTCCTGTTCGGCTTGCTGCTTGGCTTCAATGGAGGCTTTCAATGTGGCGGGCAACTGTATATCGCGCAGCAGCACGGCTTCGACGGTGATGCCCAGTTTGCCTAGTTCATCCGTGATCTTTTCCTGGATTTGTTTCGCGACCATCTCGCGCTCGCCGGTATAGAGGGCGTTGGCGCTATGCGAAGCAGTGGCTTCGCGGATGGCAGAGCGCAGATTGTTCTCGACCACTTTGTCTTCATAGTTGGCGCCGATGTGCTGGAAGACCTCCGCGGCACGATCAGGATTGAGATGATAGATCAGGGATGTGTCCAGGGCCATCATCAGTCCTTCGCTGGACGGGACGCTGGCCGACTCTTTGATCGTCTGCGTCTGTACCGACATTTCGTTATTGGTCTTGAGCGGATTGATCAGGTGAATTCCTTCTCCAAGCGTCTCGCCCGTGACCCTCCCAAACAACGTCAGCACGCCGACGTGACCGGTATCCACGCGGGTCATGCAGTTGAAAAACAGGATGACGAGAATGAACGCAGCGATTCCAATTCCAACCAGGCGCACGACGGCGCCCGCGTGCGGGGTCGCGTCCACAACTCTCGGCCTGTTTTGATCGAAAATGGTCATTAGAGTCTCCCTGACGGATTTTAGGAACGTAACGCCACTCGCCATAAGTGCCTTGTGAGGGTCGGATTTGTAGACCACGAGGACGAATTGCTGTGTGCAATTCCGTTTTTCGGGAATTTTCCGAAGCAGGATTAGTCCTAGTTATTAGCCCTCGTGTCCTTCCGAGCTCTTTTAGGAGAAAGAAAACAATGCGACTTTCTCAGGCACACGAAATTGCTTGTTCGGAGTTTGTAAGCAATTTCACTTTCTTTGTGTCCGACTCCAGGAAACGAGTAAAAAGCGTCAATCGCTGGTCCGTTCTCCGCGCCCGCACGGACAGCTAGCACGACCGCATCATCTTTAACGCGCCCATTCGACAGCGCCATTCCGCCTGCCTTTGCGTGTTACCGCGAAATTCAGGAGGAACCATGCTTAAGAAAGCTGCGCAGCTCTTAGTGTTTATAACGGCGGCTTCGTTCGTCGCCGGAATCAGCCACGCTCAAACCGACCCTGGAGTGCAGAGTGGAAGTCGAGGCACGGGTGCGGCCCTTTCGTCTGTGCAAGCCAACGATAACGCCGGGATCCTTGCGTTGTTTTCTGACGGACAGACTCGATTCCAGGCCGTCGAATCGGTTTCCGGAGGTACGAACAACGGGCTCGGCCCGCGCTTCAACTCCAACAGCTGCAGTTCCTGCCATGCCCAGCCCGCAGTGGGCGGCTCGGGGGCCGCAAACAATCCAGAGGCCACCTTCATCAGCACCGGCGTAGCGCCGAAAGATTCGATGCCGTACTTCGTCACGCCAACCGGACCATCTGTGGAGGCGCGATTCCCTTTTTACTTCAATAAGAATGGAAGTGTTAACTTCAGCGCGCCTAACGGAGGCGTGGAGGATCTGTTCACGGTCACGGGCCGTCCCGACGCAGGCTCCTGCAGCCTGCAACAGCCCAGCTTCAGCGCTGCACAGGCAGTGAACAACATTATCTTCCGCATTCCGACACCCACCTTCGGCACCGGGCTGATCGAGAATCTCGACGACTCGACCCTGCTGAGCAATCTGGCGAAAAATCTCAATAACCGGCTCGGTATCTCAGGAACGTTCAACCATAACGGAAACGACGGCACCATCACCCGTTTCGGCTGGAAGGCACAGAACAAGTCGCTGCACATCTTTACCGGAGAGGCCTACAACGTGGAGATGGGAATCACGAACCTGTTGTTCCCGCAAGATCGTCCACTCCCAGGCGAAGATGGAGGCGGAGGCAGCGGTCTTGTCGGATTACCGTCGACTTGCCTCAATCTGAGTGGCAATGGCTATCCCGAGGACTCCAGCAATCCAGGACAGTCCGGCCCCGCGATTCTTGACGACGTTTCCGCGTTTTCCAACTTCATGCGAGGCCTGGCGCCTCCCCTAACCGGATCGGTAATTCTGAATGGCACCACGGTCGCGGCAAGCTCGATCTCGAATGGCGCTGCGTTGTTCAGTTCCATCGGGTGCGCGGCCTGCCACAATCCTTCGCCCGGCAACACCCAGAAGTCGAATATTACGGGTTCCCTCAGTAACGCAGCGGTGAACGCCTATTCAGACTTGGAAATTCATCACATGGGAAACAGTCTGGCCGACAACGTGTCGCAAGGCGGTGCGGGCGGAGACCAGTTCCGTACAGCTCCGCTCTGGGGCCTCGGACAACGCATCTTCCTCTTGCATGATGGACGCACGACGAACCTGTTGAACGCCATCGAAGCGCACGACGCTCGAGGAAGCGAAGCCACCACCGTAGAAGAAAACTTCGACGCGCTCAGTTCCAGTCAGCAGCAGGATTTGCTGAACTTCCTGCGGTCCCTGTGATCGAACCTTAACTCGCTGGCGAGGCTGCGGGCGTTGCCTCGCCAGCTGTCTTCATCGTGTCTAACGAGGCGTCGCGCGTAGGGCGCGGCGAAGGGGGCGAGTCATGCGTTCTTTGTCCTTAGTTGTGCTGATCTCGGCGTCCGTCTTTTCGTTCAGCTATGGCCAGGACTCGACGTCGACGAATTCCACAGTCCCGAATGGCGGAGACTTCTCCACCGCCAACGCAGCGGTGCCACTAGTTAAGGTTCCAACGGGCGTAATCCTGGTGAAAGGAGCGTGGTCAAGCGCCAGTGATTCAGTAACGCCTCTACCCGAGGGAGGCACGGTCGGCGATGGTTCCTACAAAAACGACTATTTCGGGATTCGTTATGCGCTGCCTGTAGGTTTTGGTCAGCGCTATGAAGGGCCACCGCCGTCCGATAGCGGACGGTACGTGCTCGCACAAATACGGCCCGTCGATCGGAGCGGTCCGGTAAAGGGCAACATTCTGATAACGGCGCAGGACTTATTCTTCTCGCCGTTTCCCGTTACGGACCTCTTGCAGACCATGGCGTACGAAAAAGATCATCTGCAGGCGGACTACAAACTTGAACAGCCGCCAACGTCGACCAAGATCGCGGGCCGGTCATTCGCCTTCATGGCTTACTGGTCTCCCGTCGCTCAACTGCATTGGTATGTCGCCGCCACTCGGACCCGCTGCCACACCGTGGAGATCGTCATGAGCAGCCGCGATACGAAACTGCTCGAAACGCTTCTGCTCGGTCTCGACCGGATGACCTTATCCGATGACGCCGGGGTGACCGAGGGGAAAGGCGGAGGAGGAGTTCCGGTCTGCGTGAAAGATTACGCGAGCGGCGGCAATGTTATCTCGAAGGTAGAGCCGGTTTTCGCGGAGCCGAAATTCAACGCAGTTCCAGTGCGCATCATCATCGACAAGCAAGGACGAGTGAAGCACATTCATTTTCTCAGTGCATTCGACAGCCAGGCAAAAGCCATCAGCGATGCGTTGACCCAATGGAGGTTCAAGCCGTACGTAGTCGGCGCGCAGACGTTCGAAGTCGAAACTGGAATTATGTTCGGGCGGCAGGTGGCTTTCGCCACCCCGCCAAACCGCAACTTGGCCACGGAATAGGCCTTTTTTGGCGGATGAATCTTGCTCCCCGCCTGCCGCATCTCTTAAAGTACTGCTATGAGCAAGATTCATATTCCAACGCCTTTGCGGCAGTATGTGGGCAAGCAGGCGTCCGTGGATGTGCAGGGATCGACCGTGGGAGAGGCGATGAGCGCGTTGGTGGCGCAGCATCCCGATCTGCGGAAGCACCTGTACACCGAAGACGGGAAACTGCGCGCCTTTGTTAACCTTTACGTCAACGACGAAGACATACGATATCTGCAGAAGGAAGCCACCGCCCTGCAAGACGGTGATAACATTTCCATCGTGCCATCCATTGCTGGGGGCCTGCACTAGCCGGTATGACACCTTCCTGCAAAATGCGCTGTTGTTGCTGTTGCCCTTCCTGTCGATAGCTTCCCGTCGGCGTTTCTTTTTTCCTTAACAATTGATGTCGGGAACGCCGGTAGATTCTTAACCACGAGGGCACGAGTCAGACAAAGGACGAACACCGAGGAGTTTATGGCTACCACGACCGAAATCCCAGTCACGCTAGACAAAGACGAGATCCTTCGCTACTCGCGGCATTTGATCATGCCTGAGGTTGGCATGGAGGGTCAGCAAAAGTTGAAAGCGGCCCGGGTGCTGTGCATCGGTACCGGCGGATTGGGCTCTCCGCTGGCGCTGTATCTGGCCGCGGCGGGAGTGGGCACGCTGGGTTTGGTCGACTTCGACGTGGTCGACTACACCAACCTGCAACGGCAGATCATTCATTCGACCGCCGACGTGGGCCGCAAGAAACTCGATTCCGCAGCCGATAAGCTGAAGGCCATCAATCCGTATATCAATCTGCGGACCTTCGATACCAGGCTGAGCAGCGCCAACGCGCTTGAACTGTTTCGCGACTTCGACATCATTGCCGACGGAACAGACAATTTCCCCACGCGTTATCTGGTCAACGACGCCTGCGTGCTGACCGGCAAGCCGAATGTCTACGGATCCATCTTCCGCTTTGAGGGACAGGCTAGCGTGTTCGCGACCGAGGAAGGTCCTTGCTATCGCTGCTTGTATCCTGAGCCCCCACCGCCCGGACTCGTCCCGTCGTGCGCCGAAGGCGGAGTTCTAGGCATTTTGCCTGGACTCGTTGGCGTCATGCAGGCCACGGAAGTCATCAAGCTGATTCTTGGTATCGGGGAGCCGCTGATCGGACGCCTGCTGCTGGTCGACGCCCTGGGCATGAAGTTTCGCGAACTGAAGCTGCGCAAGAATCCGGATTGTCCGGTCTGCGGCACGCATCCGACGGTCACGCAGCTGATAGACTACAACGAGTTTTGCGGCATTCGTGGGGAGGAAAAGCCGGTGAGCAACGGAGTTCCTGAGATTCAAGTCGAAGAACTGAAGAGACGGCTGGATGCGAAAGAAGATTTGTTCGTGCTGGATGTTCGCGAG
>JASLEQ010000246.1 GCA_030151135.1 Candidatus Sulfotelmatobacter sp.
GGGCGTCAAGGTGAAAAGTTTTGGCGGGGGAAACGTGGTCGGACGCGGTGCTTGATGCCCTGGGGCGAACCTTTCCGCAGATGGAAGGCACTGGGCGTCGTACGGTCCCTCGGAGGGCTTTCGCCCTGCTCAAGATAACAACCCGAAAAACAACCTCACATCCGGAGAATCGAGGTTGCATGGGCGTAGAATGGCCGCGCAATCGGTTAGGAGACTCATGTCGATTCATAAAGACTCAGAAGTATCCCGACGCAGTTTTCTTCAGCGAAGCGCATTGGGGGGAGCGGGACTGGTGCTGGCGAAGGAAATCCCAGGCCTGCTGCCCGCCGCACCCAAGAGCGCAAACGCCACGATGATGGGGGTGCCATTTGGGGCGCGAGAACGAGTTCGACTGGGAATCATCGGAGTGGGCGGACGCGGCACCAGTCTGTTGGGCGATCTGTTAGCCGTCGATGGCGTGGAACTGAAGGCGATTTGCGACGTGGTACCGGAAAAAGTGGCGCATGCGCAGAAGATGGTTACGGACGCGGGGCAGCCCGAGCCGAAGGGCTTCAGCAAAGGCGATTCGGATTTCAAAAACCTGAACCAGCTCGAACTGGATATCGTGTATATCGCGACGCCGTGGAACTGGCATGTGCCGATGGCCGTCGATGCAATGAAAAACGGGAAGCATGCTGCGACGGAAGTGCCGGCCGCGACGACGATCGAGGAATGCTGGCAACTGGTGGACACGTCGGAAGCGACGCGCAAGCATTGCGTAATTCTCGAGAACTGCTGCTATGGCGAAACCGAAATGATGGTATTCGGCATGGTGCACGACGGAATTTTCGGGGAGGTGACGCATGGAGAGGCGGCGTATCTGCACGATCTGCGCGGCATCCTGACGGCGAACGAAGGCGAGGGATTGTGGCGCCGGTTCCCGCATATGAAACGAAACGGAAATCTTTATCCGACGCACGGACTGGGCCCGGTGGCGCACTACATGGATATTCATCGCGGAGACCGCTTTGACTACATGGTGTCGGTCAGTTCGCGGGAAGCGTCGCTCAGCGAATATGTCAAAGGGAAATTTCCGGAGGGAGATCCGAAACGCGCCGAGAAGTACGTTTGCGGCGACATGAACACCAGCATCATCCGGACGGTGAATGGGCGGACGATCCTGCTGCAGCATGACGTGGTCAATCCGCGCCCGTACAGCCGGATCAATGCGATTGAGGGCACGAAGGGGATTTTTGCGGATTATCCGCCGCGGATTTTTATCGATGGCGCGGGCAAAGAAGAATGGGAAACGCTGGACAGCTTCATGGAGAAGTATCAGCACCCGCTGTGGAAGACGACGGGGTATCTCGCCCGCAAGATGGGCGGACACGGCGGCATGGATTACATCCAGACGTACCGTTTGATGGACTGCATGAAACGGGGGCTGCCGCCGGATATCGACGTGTATGATGCAGCGGCCTGGAGTGCTCCGACGCCTCTGAGCGAAGCCTCGGTGGCGGCGAATGGAACCTCGCAGAAATTTCCGGACTTCACGCGCGGTCAGTGGAAGAATCAGGCTGGACTGCCAAGATTCGCCGCATAGCGGAGGAGAACGCGATGGCGACCGCACAGGTTGAAGTTCCGCAAGCAGTCTCCACTACGAAGGAGCGAGGAGCTCCGTCCAGCGGCATTTCGCGGCTGATTTCCATGGATGCGTTACGCGGATTTGTCATGGCGCTGATGCTCGACGAGTATCTGCATCTCACGCAAGCCGCGCGGGCTTTTCCGCACAGCACGATCTGGAGCTGGATCGCGTTCAATACCGACCACGTGCCCTGGCAAGGATGCTCGCTGCACGATCTGATCCAGCCGGCGTTTTCTTTTCTGGTGGGCGCGGCGATGCCGTTTTCGATCGCGAGCCGGAGGGGGAAAGGACAATCGTTCGGCGAATTGCTGGGCCATGCCATCTGGCGGGCGCTGGTGCTCATGTTGATCGGCATTCTGTTGCGATCCATGGACCATCGGCAAACCTACTGGACCTTCGAAGACACGCTAACGCAGATCGGCATGGGATATGTGTTCCTGTTCCTGCTGGCTTTCACGCGAGTCCGAACGCAAGTGATCGTGGCCCTGGTGATCCTGATTGCGTTTTGGGGCGCGTTTGCGCTCTATCCTGCGCCCGGCCCGAACTTCGATTACGCGCGCGTCGGAGTACCGCAGAACTGGGAGCACAACTACACCGGCTTCCTTTCCCACTTCAATAAGAATTCCAACCTTTCGTGGCGCTTTGATGTGTGGTTCCTGAATCTGTTTCCGCGTGAATCGCCTTTCGTTTACAACGAAGGCGGATGGTCGACGCTGAGCTTTATCCCCACGCTGGCAACGATGCTGATTGGGCTGATCACCGGAGAGTGGCTCAAGAGCGATAGGTCCAGAGAACGAAAGCTGCGAGGACTGGTGGTGGCAGGCGTGGCGCTGACGATTGCGGGACTGATCTTGCAGTGGGCCGGGATTTGTCCGATCGTGAAGCGCATCTGGACGTCGTCTTACACCTTGTACAGCGGCGGACTGGTAATCCTGATGCTTGCCGGCTTCTATGCGTTGATCGACTGCAAGGGGTGGAAGAAGTGGGCCTTCCCGTTGATTGTGATTGGGATGAATTCGATCGCGATTTATGTGATGAGTTGGACGGTCGGGCGCTTTCTTTATGTCCAACTTGAAATTAATTTTGGGCGGCTGTTGGCGGCAGCGGGGCCGACGTTCCATCCGGTGCTGCAAGGATTGGGAGCGGTGATGATCCTCTGGCTCATGCTGCTATGGATGTATCGACGGAAGATCTTCTTGAGAATCTGAGCGGAGTGCGGAGGATTGAGTTGTTTCCAACATTTCCAACGAAGCGAGTAAACGCGATGGCCCTCAGGGGCTGAAGCCCCGCATTTCGGGCGGGTTTTAGCGGCACGGCTGAAGCCGTGCCCTTCCCGGAACATTTGTAAGAGAGTTCTCGGCTCTCGGCTCTCGGCTCTCGGTTCTCGGCTCTCGGCTCTCGGCTCTCCGCTCTCGGCTTACGGTTCTCGGTTCACGGTTCTCGGTTCTCGGTCTCAGTTCTCGGTTCCCGATTTTCGGTTCTCGGCTCTCGGCTTACGGTTCTCGGTTCACGGTTCACAGTTCTCGGTTCTCGGTTCTCGATTCTCGGCTCTCGGCTCTCGGTTCTCGGCTCTCGGTTCACGGTTCTCGGTTCTCGGTTCACGGTAGCCAGTATTTGGGTAGCCAGATAGGTTGGCGGACAACGACGAATGGGTAGTTGTTCTCCTCGTTGATGCGGAGACATTATGAAGAATATTTGTTTGGTCGCCTTGATGTTGGTGCTTGCGAACTCACTTGTATCCGGGCAGGATGCGTGCGACAAGTTGAGTTCGCTTTCGATCGCGAACGCGAAGATCACCCTGGCGCGGGCACAAGCGGCGGGGGCGTTTGAGGGGCCTCCAGCGCCATTCAGCGGAGTGGACGTTTCCGCGCTGTACAAGAGCCTTCCGGCGTTTTGCCGGGTAACGGCGGAAGCGATGCCCAGCGCGGATTCCGAAATCAAGATGGAGATCTGGCTGCCGGTTTCCGGATGGAATGGAAAGTTGCAGGGAATCGGAAACGGCGGATTCGCAGGGCTAATCGACTACATGCAGATCGGCACCGCAATCAAGAGCGGATATGCGGCCACGGCAACGGACACGGGCCATACGGGATCGCCGATTGAGGCCGCGTGGGCGGCGGGGCATGCGGAGAAGATCGCCGA
>JASLEQ010000576.1 GCA_030151135.1 Candidatus Sulfotelmatobacter sp.
GCCAGCATTGCGCGTTGTGCTCGCGCAGTCGGCGTCCCAGCATCTCCGCATAGGTCTTGGGCGGCAGCGGCAAAAATGGCGATCCAAAGCACGTGGAGAATGTTGCAGTCGGTTCCTTCACGCCGGCCTCGGTACCTGCAACCTTCGCCGTATAGCCCGACATGAAGTGATACATGGCCTGTTCAGGCGTGAGTTTCGAGATGGGAGGCAGAACTCCAAACGCATCGGCCGTCAAAAAAACTACGTTCTTCGGATGGCCCCCGATGCCCGGAATGACCGCGTTCTCGATGAACTCAACTGGATATGCCGCCCTGGTATTTTCCGTTTTGCTGTCGTCGTCGTAATCGGGAACGCGGGTATGAGAATCGAGAGTTACGTTCTCCAGCACGCATCCAAAACGCAACGCGTTCCAGATCTGAGGCTCATTCTGCTTTGAAAGCTTGATGCACTTGGCGTAGCAGCCACCCTCAAAGTTGAAAACCCCATCCGCGCTCCATCCGTGCTCGTCATCACCGATCAGGTCGCGCGACGGATCCGCCGACAGTGTCGTCTTGCCCGTTCCTGAAAGTCCAAAGAACAATGCACTCACGCCATTGTGTCCCACGTTGGCCGAGCAGTGCATAGGGAAAACGTTTCGTGGAGGCAGCAGGAAATTCATCACGCTGAAGATGCACTTCTTCATC
This sequence comes from Candidatus Sulfotelmatobacter sp., assembly GCA_030151135.1. The sequence continues at coordinate 684 of JASLEQ010000576.1, forward strand.
TCGCCCGCGTAGGAAGTTCCGCCGATGAGCACGGTGCGCCGGATGAAATTCAAAATGATGAAGACTTCCGAATTCACTCCATCGCGTTTGGGATCAGCCTTGAACTCGGGGGCGGAGATAACTGTGAACTCGGGATGATGACTCTTTAATTCCGGGGCTGTAGGTCGAATAAACAGCTGCCGTACAAATAAATTGTGCCAGGCGTACTCATTCACAAAGCGGACAGGAAGCCGGTACGAGGGATCGGCGCCGCAGAATAGGTCCTGCACGTAAAGCTCCCGGCCTCGAAGATGCTCCATCACCCGTATGTAGAGTGCGTCAAACTTTTCTGGGTCAAACGGCGCATTGACCGGACCCCAATTCACCGTGTGTTCGGTCATCTCGTCGCGCACGACGAACTTGTCTTTCGGAGACCGGCCGGTGCGATTGGTGTAACCGACGATAGCGCCGTTGGAGGCCATCCGGGATTCGTTCCGCCCGATCGAGTGTTCGACCAGTTGTGCTGGGGAGAGGTTAAAGTGTGTTCGCCCTTCGCTCAGCAACTCGGCTACGTCGCTGACGTGCATGGTTGTAGCCATTGGAAATTCTCCTGGGATGGTCCCCAAACCGCCGTCGAGCAAAAAACGTTCTATTCTGCCTTAAATCCTCGGGTCTTGCCAAGGAAGCAGGGGCGCACTGCCGCAATTCGGCAAGCAAAACGATATTGCAAAAAGCTCTTTTGTCGGATTCGTTCACCTAGGACAGATGCGAAACAGCTGCAGAAGTGTTGTCGCTGCCCAGGTGCAAGATCCTGCACAACGCGAGGTAGGGATTTGGGTCAAGCTAGTCTGCGGTTTTGTAGTCGCACGCCGTGCGGCAGGGATCGCAATACATCAGACCGTCGGTGCACATGCGGACATCAATCACCGACTGGCAGAGGCAGCAGTATTTCTCGCACTGGCAGTTCGATTCGCTCTGCTCGCACTGCGCGCAACGGATTTTCGAGGTACCGGTGGAGGCGCCTGAGGTGCTCATGCAACGAATGTAGCGCGCACCTGAGGAGTCGAAAACGTGACCGAGGTAATGCGTAGCAGCAAACCGGAATATCGGACACCACAAACTATTCGACGCGGATCGCTTGGGGCGTCACTACTACACCGGGGATGCTCGCCACCGACATCCGTCGCATGCTCATACGTACCCGCGGGCAAACCACCTTCGGCACACGAACAACGACCGGATTGAAGTTCGCCATTTGCAGGCGAGCCAGCCTGACCTCTATGCGCGCGCGAGTTGCCTCGACTCGAGCCATAGCCTGTTCCTGCCGCGCGGTCATCCTTTCGAATCCACTCTGCTCGGTTTCGACCGGGGAAATCGTATGCCGGACCACCGCTAATGCCGCCTTAACCGGGCATGACGGAGAACTTTGCGAGGCGACGAGCTGGGCTTCGGCGAGAAACTGATCCGCATGGCCAGTTGCCAGGGCCAATACTGCGTGGGTGTTATGTTCGACGCGGTCAGCCGTTTCATGAAGCCATTGCAGCCCACCGTTGTGATAGTTCGAATTCAGTCCGGCGGCGAGAACCGCAGTAGCCAGCCATCCCCATGCTTGTGTCTTCATTGCCGTAACCCCTTATGCATCAATAGACGAAGGGCATAACAAAGCGTTAGCAATGAAAGATACGGAGGGGAGGATGGAGAAGTTCCCAAAAGACTTCTTTCGTTGGATTGATCAACGGAGTGCGCGATTATTTGGCGCAGAACCTACCTCCGCGGGGAGGCTGGTAGATGTTGCCGGATGAAGTTATTGAGCGCCGAGCGATCGCGAAAGGCTTCCGTGCCGCCCTCTTTTGTCGTCGAATAGGCTCCCACCACGTTCGCATATGCCAGGCAGTCCTCAAGCTTCGCTCCGGTTAAGAACTGGTGGATGAAGCCGGCGGCGAAACTATCTCCGGCGCCGACGTCGTCCACGGTCTTTACACTCGGTGGCATGAGGCTGAACTGGTCCTGCCCCGAGCGGCAGATAGCGGCAGAGGCACCCCGTTTCACAACTACGATCTTGGCCAGTCCGGCAAGAATATTGATCGCTTGCGAAAGGTCCTCGGTGCGGGCGGCCTTCTTGGCCTCACGGTCATTCGGGAAGAAGATGTCCACGTGCTTGAGAACGTCAAGCAGATCGCGGTCCCATTTGTTTTCGGGATCGTCATTCGTGTCGAGGGAGGTTGAAAGACCCGCCGCCTTGGCCTGCCGGAAGAGCTCTAGAATTCTGGGGCGCAATGCCCGATGCAAGAAAAACGACGAGACGTGCAGGTGGCGGGCCGACTTTACATAGGACATTTCAATGTCCGAATACTGCATTTCGAACATCGTGCCTGGATACGTGAGAATGTAGCGCTGTTGCAGATATGGCAAGATGACGGTCAATCCGGTAGCCGTACGCCCCGTGGCCTGCTTCACCCGCCCCACTTCAACCCCGGCAGCCGAGAGTCGTTCAAGAGCCATTTTCCCGAGAGCGTCGCCACCAATTTTTGAGACAAAACCGACTTTGCTTCCAAGCATGGCTAAGTTATGGGCACAGATTGCGGACGAACTGCCCAGGGTGAGCGCGAGCCCATTGGCCAGCAGTTCCCGATCCAGGACTAGATCCTTTGGCAGACCGTAGAGGATCAGGTCCAGGTTGATTTCACCGACGACGCAGACGTCTAGTGTGGCCATATTTCTCCTGTGCTCGCTACTGGTAAGACGACGACGCCAACTCGGCACGTCTCCAACTTCCGCGACCGCCGTCACGGCTATCTTAGAAGCCAAAAGACGTTCTCGCTATTGACTTTGCTGAATCAGGTCTCCGGATCGCTCGCAGCTTGGAACCGCGGAATCGGAATCTCGCTTGCATTGGTTGAGCTAGTGATGAAGAGAAATGGAAAGCTGCGGAGATCTGGACCGGGTCGGAGGTGAATCGCAGCGCTTAACGGGAACGGGGGCGTTCACTTCGTCAGACAGGAGCGGGTTCCCGCGCTTTCAGCTTTTCGATGATAGCCGGTCCCAATTGCGACACGCTGCCCGCACCCAGCGTCAGGATCATGTCGCCTTCCTGGGCGGAGTTGCTAACTCCGCTTATCGCATCTGCAGGAGAACCCACGTAGGTTACTGCGCTGCCAGTCTTTTCTTCGATCCTCTTCGCCAGAACTTCTGCTGTGATGCCTTCAATCGGTTTTTCGCTGGCCGCGTAGATGTCGAGCAGGGTAAGCGAATCAGCATCGGAGAATGCCGTGGTGAATTCTTCCATCAGGTCTCGCGTGCGAGTGTAACGATGGGGCTGAAAGATCACGTGGATCTTTCGAAAGCCGCATTGCTTTGCAGCGGCCAGCGTCGCCCTGATCTCGGTGGGATGATGGCCGTAGTCGTCGATGACGCTGATGCCGGCGGCGCGCCCGCGTAACTGAAATCGTCGGTCGACGCCACGAAATTGGTCGAGCCCGGACCGGATGGCATCGACGTGGATGTCGAGTCCCACGCCGACCGCGATAGCTGCGGTTGCGTTCAGGACATTGTGCGCGCCCGGCACGTGTAGTGTGAACTCTCCTAAATCGCGCTTCTGATAGGTCACGTGAAAACGGCTGTAAGGCCGCGAATCGGCGCTGCCCTCGCGCTTCGTGACTTCCGATTTGATCAGAAAATCCGATCCGCGCTTCGTGCCGTAGGTGACCGTTCGCCTCTGTACTTCGGGTAAAAGCTTTCGCAGCAACGGATCGTCGTTGCACGCGACGATCATCCCGTAGAACGGCACGCGGTCCATGAAGTCGAGGAACGTCTTCTTCACGTCGCGCATGTTGCGGTAGGTATCCATGTGCTCGCGGTCGATATTCGTGACGACCGAGAGAATGGGCGAGAGTTTGAGAAAGCTGCGGTCGCTCTCATCGGCTTCGGCGACAAGATATTGCGACTTGCCCAGGCGCGCGTTGGAACCCAAGGCATCGACGCGCCCACCAACGACGACAGTGGGATCGAGACCTCCCGCCGCGAGGACGGCTGCGACCATTGATGTTGTCGTAGTCTTGCCGTGCATGCCCGCGATCGCAATACCGTATTTCAGCCGCATCAACTCGGCGAGCATCTCCGCACGCTGGATGACCGGAACATGCAGTTCGTGCGCTTTGGTGACTTCGGGATTCTCGTCTGCGATGGCGGAACTGGTAACGACGACCTCGGCTCCCGCGATATTCTCCGCGCGATGTCCCTCAAATATGGTCGCGCCGAGGCTAGCCAACCGCTGCGTCACCGCGGAACTTCTCAGATCGGAACCGGAGACCTTGTAGCCGAGGTTCAGCAGAACTTCGGCGATCCCGCTCATGCCGATGCCGCCGATCCCTACGAAATGGATGCGCTGGATCTTTGCGAACATTCAAAAATTGAGTGATGTAGCGATTTAGCGATTGCGCGATTCAGGCCTCTGGCTCGATCGTCAATCGCTCAATGACCTAATCACTCAATGGCTCAATTCCTCCGACTCGAGCCGCCATGGCTGCTATGTCCCTTGCGGCATAGGGATGGGCCAGTTCTCGCGCCGCGTGTCCCATCTTCTGCAACCGCTGCTGATCCTGCAGCAACGCCGCAATCGTCTCTGCCAGCCAGACTCCTTCCAGCTTCGATTGTTCTACCACCACCGCCGCACCGTGTCTGGCCAGGGCCTCGGCGTTGACGCGCTGGTGATCATCAGCGGCGGTGGGAAGCGGGATGAAGATCGCCGGCTTCCCAGCCGCAGCAATTTCCGCCACCGTGCTCGCGCCAGAGCGGCACACTACCAGATCGGCTCGGGCGAACGCTGCTGGCATGTCTTCGATGAACTTGAAGACATCCGCCGATCCGCTGCGCAATTTGTAGCTGGACAGGGCGTCATTATAGTCGCGCTCCCCGGTCTGGTGGATGATGTGAATTCCCGGCGCCTCGCGTTGCAACACTGGCAGGCAGCGGAACATGGCCTGGTTGATGGCGTGCGCTCCCTGGCTGCCGCCGAAGACGAGAACCGTTGGAGTGCCTCCGCGCTTAGGGACAATCTCGAAAAATGCCTGCCGGACGGGAACTCCGGTGACTTCTCCGTGACGGAAGTAGTGCGCGGTTTCCTCCAGATGCACCGCGGCTGCAGAAACAAACCTGGCGACCAGACGGTTGGCGAATCCGGGGACGGCGTTCGGCTCAAAGGCCAGCGTAGGAATATGCTTGATCACTGCCGACAACATCGCAGGCCCGGAGGCGTATCCCCCAACGCCGATCACAACGTCCGGAGCAAATTCATTGATCATGCCGCCGGCATCCCACAGGGCGCGAGGTAGATCGAAGGCGGTCTTGAGTCGAGTCGCCAGGCTGACGTTCTTGAGCGCGCCGACACGAACCAGTTGCAGAGGATATCCGGCAGCGGGAACCAACCGGTTCTCAATGCCCCGCGCGGTGCCAACGAATAGGCATTCGGCGGCGTAGCTTTTCTTGAGCTCGTTGGCAATGGCGAGTGCGGGGATGACGTGTCCCCCGGTGCCTCCGCCGGCCAGGATTGCGCGCATGTGGTGACTATAAACCATCCGTTTTCAGTTATCTACGGTAATCTTGATATATCTTGATTTGCCAAGATAGTTGGCTATAATTGCAATTTGAGGGTTATTCCATGGCTGCAACCAAGAAATTCACACCTGAGATCGATGCTGCCCTTTACACAGAGCTAGCCGAAACAGCCAAGCGCAACGGACAAACTCAAAGACACGTGCTAGAGGAAGCTCTTCGGTTCTATTTGAGAAGCGTTGTGCCTTCGCAGCACATTGTGCGGCGCGCCGTGATGGACGCTTTCGATGAGTCAGTAGCGCGTAATCGAGAATTGCTTGAGCGCCTGGCCAAGTGACGAGTGAGCACCTTACCGTAGCCGAAGTGTACCGAATGCAGCATCGCCTTATCGATCTGTTCGGAGGGTTGCACGGCGTGCGCGACGCCGGCGCGATTGAGGCAGCAGTGTTCCGTCCGCAGACCGGTTATTACGACTCTGTTGAAGAAGAGGCTGCCGCCCTCATGGAGTCGCTGGGAATGAATCATGGATTCATCGACGGCAACAAACGGATCGCTTTTGCCGCTGCTGACGTATTTTTGCGACTGAATGGTTCCTACCTCGATGTAACCTCGGAGGAAGGTTACAGTTTTATCGAAGGGTCGTTAGCGCGAAGCGAATTCCGGTTTGCCAAAATTTTGGAGTGGATCCGGGGGCACGTGAAGCGGAAAGACTAGGACGTCTTCACTCGGCCTGTTTCGTAATATTCAGCAGCACTCCGATGCACGCCAGCGTCACAAATAGCGACGATCCCCCGTACGACACCAGCGGGAGCGGGATACCTTTAGTGGGCATCATTCCAAGCACAACGCTGATATTGATGAACGCCTGGAGCACGACCATGCTCGTAATCCCGACGGCCAGGTAACGCCCAAACAGATCTTCGGTGCGCCACGAGGCGCGCATTCCTCGCCAGAGGAAGATCGCAAAGAGCGCCACGACAAAAATCGCGCCGACCAATCCTAGTTCTTCAGCAGTGACCGCAAAAATAAAGTCCGTGTGCGGCTCGGGCAGATAGAACAACTTCTGCTTGCCTTCCATCAGCCCAGTGCCGGTGATGCCTCCGGTGCCCACGGCAATCAGCGACTGGATAATATGGAATCCCGCCTTCTGGCGGTCGGCATAAGGGTTGATGAACGCCAGAATACGGTCGCGGCGGAACTTCACGTGAAAAATTAAAAAGTAAAGCGGTAGGAGTGAGGCCGCGAACGCGTATCCGAAGTAGCGCAGGCGCATCCCCGCAACGTAAAGGATGCAAGCGGCAATCCCTGCGCAAGCGATCGCAGTACCAAGGTCCGGCTGCGCAACAATGAGCCCGAGAAAAACGATTACCGGAGCCGCCGCCGGCAGCAGCGTGTTCCGGACGTCATCCATGGTCTTCGCGCGGTTCTCGAGGAAGTATGCGAGAAAAAGAATCAGCACCGGCTTGGCCAGTTCCGAGGGCTGAAACGAAAATCCTCCGGCGTGAATCCAGCGATGCGTGTTGTGCGAGCGATCGAGAAAGAAGACGGAAATCAGCAGCAGCGTCGTTACGCCCATGAATGAAAAGACAAGGGCAGGATGCCTGTAGCGCTTGTAGTCCAGGCGCATGGTGACGGTCATTGCGACCAGGCCAGCAACAGCCCAGATTAATTGCTTGGAGAGGAAGGAGTAGGGAGATCCGAAGCGCTCGCGGGCCATCACCGCCGAGGCCGAGAAGACCATCACGACACCCACAAATACCAGCAACATGGTGACGGTAAACAGCCAGCGGTCGACACTCACGCGCTTCGCCATGGGACACTTATTTCACCACGGACGGCGCAAAAGACCCTGTTGATATTCGTTTTTTGATTGTTGATTGTTTTGGTTCGGGGCGAAGGTTTCATCACGGCGCCACAAAAGCGCGGAAAACCTTAGGTCAGCGACGAGCTAAGTCCCTGCACAATCTCTTTGAATACCTTACCGCGATGCTCGTAACTTTTGAACTGATCGAAGCTGGCGCAGGGTGGCGCGAGCAGCACAATGTCGCCGGGCTTTGCGGCTGCGTGCGCTTTGCGAATGGCATTCTCCAAAGTCTCGGCATGCACGATG
>JASLEQ010000580.1 GCA_030151135.1 Candidatus Sulfotelmatobacter sp.
AGAGCGACATGAGCCAGCGCGTCCAGAAGATTGAGGGAGTCATCGATGCGAAGGGGCGCGCGAAGTTTTCCGGGATGGTGAACCCCAATGCCTGCGCTGCTCCGATCGCGATGTGCGAGTAGCCGGCAAAATCGAAGAACAGTTGCAGGCCATATCCGAAGGCAAGGCACCACACGTCAGGGCCGCTCCAATGCGTCGAGCGGTCGAAGCCGGAGTTGATGCTGTCACCGGCGAGTATCCCCTGACCTAGAAGTTTTGCCACTTGCATCATCAAGATGCCGATGGCGATGCGTTGGAAGCCGCGTGTGACCGGGCTTCGATGCAGCGGTTCTTCCGAACGAAATTGCGGGAGCATCTCAGGCATGCGGCACACCGGGCCTGAGATGGTGACCGGAAAAAAGACCATGTAGAGCGCAAATTCGGGGAACGTAGGATCGAGCTGCTCTCCCTGGTAGAGATCGAACAGATAGCTCATCGCCTGGAACGTCCAGAATGAAAGACCGAGCGGCATGACGAGATGAGCCAAAGGCTGCAGCGATGAAAATGGCAAGTGGGGCAAGGTTTCCGGCAGATATTTAAAGGTGATCAGCAGCGCAAGATTGAAGAGGATGCCGATAAACAAGTTGCTCGCGGATTGTTCCCTGCGCAAGCGTCGACCGGCCAGGAAATTAATGGCCGTCGAGCTAATAAGAACGGCCGCGAACCACCACGCCCAACTGAGATAGAGCGCGTAACTGGCGAGCAGCAGAGTAGCCTGGCGAATTTTGTGCGACCGGACCCGGGCGAATACGCACAGGCATGACAGAAACGCAGCCGCGTATTCGATCGCCAGCGTCAACGTTCCTCCTGGGAATATTCAAGCTTCGGAGCAGCGCACCAGAATACTTGGCGGCAGGCGTGTCGACAACAAGGAGCCGGCTGGAATCTGATCTGCGGAGTGCCGTCGACCTCGACGGGGAAAAGCGTTTACCTCGGAGAACGCAGAGTTTCCGGAGACAATCTGCAATCAAACAGTACCCACGTTTTCATCGACTACAATGATGCGTGCTTGCGTACCGGAATTTGATAGAAGCGCTTGCGGCCGCGCCGCATGACCGTCCTTTCATAACCTTTTGGACTGACGAGGACACGCGGGAAACCGTGACCTTTGGAGAATTCCGTGAGCGCGCACACGTTCAAGCTTGCGCTCTTCGGGCGCAAGGCGCGCAGAGCGGCGATCGCGTTGTCATCATTCTGCCGCAAGGAATTGCGGCAATGACGGTTTTCGCTGGGACGATGATGGCGGGCGCCGTGCCGGCCTTTCTCGCCTATCCGAATGAAAAAGTTGAGCCTGCGAAGTATCGGTCCGGAATCGCGGGGGTTACCGCGAACCTCAAAGCCAAGCTTGTCGTCATCGATAAGGATTTTCCCGACGAGATGCTGGATTACGTTTCATTCAGCGATGGGACGCGCTTGCATCGAGCAGACAGTACGTTGGAGCTCGATGAATTGCAGTTCGAGTTCGACCTTCCGCCAGATCAGGTGGCGTTCATACAACACTCTGCTGGGACCACCGGCCTTCAAAAAGGCGTGGCACTGACCCACGCCGCCGTTTTGCGGCAACTTGCTCACCTTTCACGCGCTCTTGAGATCGACAGGGCAACAGACCGTATTTACAGTTGGCTACCTCTCTACCACGACATGGGACTGATTGCGTGTTTCATGTTGCCGATGGTGTGCCATCTTCCCGTGGCGATGCAGTCTCCGATCGAGTGGGTGATGCAGCCAGAGACGATGCTTGAAGTGATCACTGAGCAGCGCAGCACGCTGGCGTGGATGCCGAATTTTGCCTTTCAATTCATTCCGCGGCGCACCCGAAGAAATCGCGTGTCGCGATATGACCTGTCGTCTGTGCGAGCGCTGATCAACTGTTCGGAACCGGTGCGGGACAGCAGCATGAGGGAGTTCCAGGAGGCCTTCGCGGGTAGTGGCCTGAAAATGGGAGTGCTGCAAAGTTCCTACGCGATGGCGGAGAATGTTTTTGCCGTCACGCAATCGTATGCGGTCACCGAAAGGCCAACCCAGATTTGGGTCGATGGCAAGGAATTCCGAGCGGCACACCGCATCGAGCGGAGGGCCAAGGAAGCCGAGGGAGCGATATCGTTTACCTCATCCGGACGTTTGCTGCCGAATCACGAAATTCGGATCGTTTCCGCAAGCGGCGCAGTTTTGAAAGCCGGAGACGTTGGCGAAATCCTCGTGAAGAGCGACTGCCTGTTCGACGGCTACTACAACCGGCCGGACCTGACGGTTGAGGCATTTGTCGACGGCTGGTATCGCACGGGCGATCTTGGGTTCTGCGTTAACGGTGAACTTTATGTAGTGGGACGCAAGAAAGATTTGATCATCGTCGGCGGAGAGAATCTTTATCCGCAGGATATCGAGGAGATTGTCGCGAGCCATCCGGCGGTGCACGACGGGCGCGTAATCGCACTGGGTGTTTACAATCCGGAGCTCGGTACAGAAGGGATCGTGATTGTGGCCGAGGTGGAAAGCGAAGAGCATCTAATCCGAGCGGCCGAAATCGAACGGGAAATTCGCAGCCTGATTGTGTCGGGGCTCGGTGTGGCGCCCAGCATGATTGTTCTCAAGCCGCCAAAGTGGATCGTCAAGAGCACCGCCGGCAAAGCGGCGCGATCGACCACGCTTGCGAAGCTTCGGAAAGAGCATCCGGAAATGGGTATCGAATCGGAGTAGGGGAGCGTGCCACGCATGACGGCCGAACAGAAACAGCAGATGATCGACTTCATTTTGAAGCGAATTCGCAAGCCGAATTTCACAATCGACGAGAACACTGCGCTGGTATCTTCGGGGCTGGTCGACTCTATGGCGCTCGGCGATGTGTTGATGGAACTAGAAGATGTCACGCGCATGCGCATTCCCGCGGGGAAGGTGAAGCCCAAAGATATGGACAGCATCAGCAAGATGTTTGAGACGGCTGCCCGCGTTGGAAAGCCGCAGAAATAGCCCTCATCGACGTGCAAGGGTCCATCCGAAAAATCGAAACGCACCGGCTGATGACCGATGCGTTTCGATCCGAGGGGGAGTGAACCTACTGTTCGTCTCGCGAGGCGGTGGGGTCGAGGTGATGACTGATCATGGCGCTGGCTTCGGCTTCATGCAGCATCTCGCTGCGGTCCCACTCCGGTCGGAGCACCATGGCCTTGATGCGAAAGTGTGATTCCTTCATGGAATCGTCGATGCGGATCAGCAGTTCATTCCTCTGCAGATGGAAATATGTAGTTTCAGCCAGCGGGATGAGCTGGTCTGAGCTTTTCCCGGTGATGACGTAGACGACCTTGTCCGCGACGAGAACGTACTCCGGGCAGAGGGTGGCCGTCTGAACCGCGGCGGGACCGGACATGGCATTCATGAATC
>JASLEQ010000583.1 GCA_030151135.1 Candidatus Sulfotelmatobacter sp.
CTGGATGTACACGATTTCGTCTTCAAGAGAGTGCGCGGCCGGCTGTATCTCTCGTGCCATTGCACCCTTTCCGATAGCCTGTCACTTGCCCGCGTCCACGACATCCAGACCGAACTCGAAATTCGCTTCAAACAGGACGCGCCTGAGTTGTTCCGCGTCCTGATTCATCCAGAACCCAGCACTGACAACCGGAGATAGGAAACGTGATATCCGCAAAAGCGATTTGGACGGAAAACGAACGTTATATTGGCGAGGCCACATCTCACCACGCCATCGTGATGGATACGGCAAAAGAGAAGACCGCCAACACGCCGATGGAGCTTGTGCTCATCGCGCTTTGCGGCTGTACGGCTTCCGACGTGGTCGGAATCCTCCGCAAAAAACGCGAGCCCTTCACCAGTCTGGAAGTGAGTGCCGACGGCGATCGGGCGGAAGGCTACCCGGCGGTATACACGCACATCAATTTGAAATATCGTGTGAGCGGTAAGGTGTCACAGAAGGCGATGGAAGACGCCGTCCGGCTCTCGAAAGAGAAATATTGCTCAGTGTCGGCCATGCTGGAAAAGACGGCCAAGATCAAGGTTGTGATTGAATACCTGGACGAAGCCATCGCGTCCTGAGAGGCAGCAGCGCATCCGATAACCGTCATGCCACACATCGTCCTTTTCACGCAGCCCGGATGCTTTTCCTGCGAGCTCATGCGGATCTATCTCGAGGCGCGTGAAATCACATTTGAAGAGCGCGATATCAGTAAGGACGCTGAAGCCCGGCGCGTCATGACCGAGACGTGCGAGAGCAACGAAACTCCAACGCTGCTGATCGACGGAGAGCCCGTTGTTGGATTCGATCCCGCGCTGCTTGACCAGATCCTCGATCCCGCCCCATCATCGGATTCGGTACCCGAAAGCTGAACTCTTCTACTTACAGGCACGCTAAGCATCCCCTGCGCGGAGTTCTGTTTATCGCTTCCGCTGCATTTCTATGGGGAGTCTCCGCCTCCATGGGCCGCGCTGTCTTCACGGGCAAACTGCAGCTTCCCGGAGAAGCGTTGCATCCGATCGATCCTCTCATCCTTTCGCAAACCAGGACTACGTTTTCGCTGCTTGTTCTTCTCCCGCTGCTGGCCGCGCGTGGGGGATGGAAACGCATCCAGATTCCCACGCCCGATCTCATCCAATGCCTCGTTCTCGGGATGCTCGGCGTGGCGGCATCGAACTACTTCTATTACGTCGCCATCCAGCGGACCAGCGTCGCCGTCGCCATCATTCTGCAATACACGGCGCCGGTATGGGTCTTGCTGTATGTCGTCGCTCGCGGACAACAGAAGCTGTCGTTCCAGAAGATCGCCGCCGTTGCGGTGGCAATTGCCGGAATCGCTTTCGCCATCGGCATTGTCGGCGGGAAATCTGCCGCGCCCTTCCACCTCGATCGCTGGGGACTGATCGCCGCCATGCTGGCATCATTCTCGTTTGCGTTCTACAACATTGGCGGGCACAGCATCCTGGCCCGGTATGACCGCTGGCGCGTGTTGACGTGGACACTAGCCTCTGCGGCTGCCTTCTGGCTGGTGGTCAATCCTCCGTGGAAAGTCGCTGGTACGCATTACACGCTGGCACAGTGGGAATTTCTCTTCGTCTTCTCGATGATCTCGGTGCTGGGATCGTTCTCTCTCTATTTCCTCGGATTGCAACACCTCGAGCCGACGCGCGCCATCATCGCGAGTTGCCTCGAGCCGGTGTTCTCCATACTGCTGGCGGCAGCTCTGCTGGGTGAAGGCGTGAAGCCAATCCAAACCCTGGGAATCGTGCTGGTGCTATCGGCGATCGTCATCGTGCAGCTGCCAGGGAGAGGAACACAAGAGGGGGATGCAGTTGTCATCGATCCCATCGAATAGCGACTGACCAAACAACGAATCCGCTACTGCAGTGTCTTTCCCTTTGTCTCCGGCAACTGCGTCGTCATGAGTGCCGCCAGCAGATATCCTGCCGCACACAAGTAGAATGCCCAGCTTAATCCCTTCGCCTGCCCTACGCGTCCAATGACCAGTGGGGCCAGCGAACTCATGGTCCTCGCCCCGTTATAAGTGAAGCCGAGCGCGCGCGCCCGCACGGCAGTAGGGAAGATCTCGCTACCCATGATGCCCGATCCGGAGAACAGTCCTGTACCAAAGAATGCGACCAGGGTGCCAACAACTAGCAGCACGGATTGCGATCGAGCTGCCGCGTACACTGGGATCAGCAAGGCCGCGGCCACCGCGTAGAGCAAGAATGCTTTCCGTCGTCCGATGGCGTCGGCGACCCATCCAAAGCTCGCATATCCTGGAAACATTCCGAACAGGTTGAGAACGACCATCAGAGTCGTCATCCCAAACACGCCGAATCCGCGGCCACCTTGCTCGACTGGCAGCGACAGATATGGCGGGATCCAGGTGAAAAGTCCCCACCATGCAAACAATGCGAAAAAGTTAAAGAACAAAAGCGCCAGTGTGTGCCGAACTAACGGAGGCCGGAAGATGGCACGGGTTGGAACATCAGTCGATCTCTCGGCGTGCCCATGCGAAAGCCCGGCAGCATTTTTAGCGTCCGTCGACTTTCCTTTCCACATTTCCGATTCGGGTACGCTTCGTTGGATCCACAGCGCCACCAGCGCTGGAAGAATCCCGACGAAAAACACAGCTCGCCACCCATAATGGCGCGCGACCGGACCCGCCACCAGGGCGGCTGCCGCGAATCCCAAGGCCCACGAACTCTGTACAATCGCGAGTGCCTTCGCACGTAAATCGGTCGGCCAGGTTTCCGCGACTAAAGTCGCGCCGGTATTCCATTCGCCGCCCATGCCGAGGCCGAGCAGGAATCGAGCCAACGCCAGCATCGCGATACTGGTTGCCAAGCCAGACGCAAACGAGCACACGGAATAGGTCAGGATGCTGGCCATCAGTGCGCGTTTTCGACCGATCCGGTCCGCCAACACCCCAAACAGGAGGCCGCCAATTCCAGATGCCAGGAGCGTCAACGTGCCCAGCGATCCCGCAGTCGTCTTGCTCATGCCGAGATCGCGCATGAGCATCGCAAGCACGAGCGAATACAACATGGCATCGAACGCGTCGAGCGCCCATCCCATGGCGGCCGCCAGAAGTGTTCGCCGTTGAGCGGGTGTAGCCTGTCGAATCAGTTGTAGAGGACCTATCGCCATGAGAACGTTTCGCGGTCGGGCGATTGTAACGAATTAATAGGGGCCGAGGGTCTTTGTTAAGAAAGCGAACTTCCGGTTCGGAAACGTACCTCGACATTGTCTGTGCTCGACGACGGTGCCTTTCTGCTCCAACTCAAACGTTACTCCGGGTTACTAAGGTGCTTTCCGCTTTACATCCGGTTGACATCCAGACCTCACGTCTTCAGTAAGCTGCAAAACATCCCCCAAACAAATAGCCTGAGGTCTCATATGAAACTGCGCTTCGCTATCCGTAGTGTCGCCTTCCTTTGCGCTGCCTTCACGCCGTGCTTTGCCCATCACACGGCGGTAATCGTGAACCGGGACAACGGTGTCGAAAATGTGACATCCGCACATCTCACAAAAATCGTTCGGGGCGAGATCAAGCAATGGCCCGACGGCAAAGGCATCGTCCTTGTGCTTAATCGAGATTCAGCCGGAGCGAGGGCGGCGCTCGAGCATCTCACCAGGATGTCAGACGGCGAGTGGAGTTCGTTCTTGCAGGCGCACAAGGAGTCGATTCACTTCGTTGACTCCGACAGCGAGGTGTTGAAAGAAGTCCAGTCGGAAGCCGGCGCGGTAGGCCTGGTCGAGGTTCATTCGATCGACAACTCCGTCAACGTGATTCACGTCGATGGGAAACTTCCAATGGAGATCGGCTACCTGCCTCACTGAAATCGCTGGGGACTGTCGGTATCGTGTGCAGCGATATTTTCTGGGATTTCCAGGTTGCGGAAGAGAAAAGAACAGCGCTTCAGCGCCCGCGCAGACTCAGCAAATGAAAATAGCGACGGGCCTTCTTCACGTCCCGGGCTATCTGCTCCCGTAGCGCATCGACGGAAGGAAACTTAACCTCGTCTCTCAGGCGATCGAGAAAGCAGATCTCCACTTCGGTCTGAGGGATCAGTTCAATGGGATGGAAGTTGAGCAGGTGCGTCTCGATGGCAAAGAGTTCGTCGCCGAAGGTCGGTCGATTGCCAACGTTTGTCACGGACTCGAACTGCTCCTTTGCGACGCGTGTGCACGTGATATAGACGCCGTCTTTGGGAACCAGTTCGTCGTACCGCGCCATGTTGATCGTAGGCACCGTGTACTTCGATCCATATCCGCGGCCTCGCCCGGGTACCCCAAGAATGCAGAAGGGGCGCGCGAGCAAATGCCGCGCCTTGCTGACCTGTCCACCGGCGATGAGTTTGCGAACCTGGCTGCTCGACACCGTCTCGCCGCGCAGTTTCATCTCCGGGTACTCCTTCACTGCGAATCCCATCTCGCGCCCAAAGTCGGCCAGCATCTTCATATCGCCCACGGCCTTGTGACCGAAGCGGAAGTTGAATCCTTCATGTATTTCCTGCGCGTGCAACTTATCCTTCAGGATTCGCTCGGCAAAATCGCGCGGGCTCATCAGAGACAGATCTCTGCCGAACGGAAGCAGCAGCACTGCGTCCACTCGAGTGGATTCGAGCCAGCGCAGTTTCTCGGGGGCAGGCGTGAGCAATTTCAAACTCGCTTCAGGCTTTAAAATTCTCGCCGGATGCGGTTCGAACGTGACCGCAACAGCCTTGCCGCCGTTCGCTTTTGCCCGCGCAACAATCTCGCTTAGCACGCGGGCGTGGGCGCGATGCACGCCATCGAAGTTCCCCACGCTGACGTATGTGGGCCCGAAGTCCGCCGGGACATCCTCGAGTTTGCGAAAGACAAACATGAAATGACTTGTTGTTCGCTGGTCCGATCGTCAGCGCTTTGTTCCGTATCTGCTTAGTCAGTGGCTAGAAGGCTTCAACGAACGTTTCAGATCTCGAAATCCAATTTCATCCCGTCGTACGAAAGGCGCACGTTTCTTGGCAGCATGGCATTCGTAGCTTCGTGCCCAAGATCGTGACAGATGTGCGTGAAGAATGCGCGTTTGGGTCTGAGGCGGTCGACGGTCGCCAAAGAATCCTTGACGGTGGAATGCGTCGGATGCGGCTTATGTCTGAGCGCGTCCAGAAATAGAATGTCGAGCCCCGCCAGTTGTCCCATCGATGATTCTGGAATCTCGCTGTGATCGGTGAGATAGGCTGCCGAACCGAATCGATATCCGTAAATCTGAGTTTCGCCATGGATTACAATCACGGGCTCAAATCGGGCCCCGAACACATCCACTGGACCGTCGATCGGCCGCAACTCCAATTGCGCCAAGCCGCCGAATTTGTAATCAGCGTCGAAAATGTAGGCGAACATCTTGCGGAGAAAGGCCGCCGCCTCCGGACGCGCATAGAGTGGCAGCTTATTGGGTTTGTGCTGATAGCTGAGCGGCCGCAGGTCATCGATCCCCAGAATATGGTCCGCATGCGTGTGCGTGTAGAACACGGCATCAACGGCTTTGATCCTTTCGCGGATGGCCTGCGCATAAAAATCCGGAGTGGTATCGATCAGCACGACCTTCCCGCCGTACTCCAGCATGATCGAGGGCCGCGTTCTGCGGTCATGCGGATCGTTCGAATGGCAAACGGCGCAGTCACATCCCAGCGTGGGCACGCCCATTGACGTCCCACTGCCCAGCACGGTCAAGGTTGCTTTCATCTTTTCGATTAACGTCCTGTGGTTCCCGTAGCAGGCCCGGGTTGCGGCGGACGAGCCAGAGCGTTCGTTACCTCTACGTACGCCATGCGCAACTCATAAAGGCTGTTTTGCAGGAAGTTCTGTTCGAC
>JASLEQ010000605.1 GCA_030151135.1 Candidatus Sulfotelmatobacter sp.
ATGGATGGGGGGAAGCTAAACCCTGATTCCTGAACTCATAACGGGACCGACGGTGTGACAATCCCCACGTACCAGCGCCAGACCGTCGTCCCGAAATAACGTGCTCTATTTCAAGTATCGGAATCGAAGGGAGAATTGCGACATGCGCGGCAAATAAATTTTCATCCGCACGTGCCCAGGGGCGTCGATTGGGAACAGACGGATGCTCTGAATCCCTCAGAGCGAAAGATCGGGGCGGATCTTGCGATGCAAGTAAATTCTGGCTTTCTCCCAATTCCGCTGCACAGTGCGCTCCGACACGTTGCGCATCGCGGCAATTTCTGCGAATGAGAATCCACAGAAAAACTTCAAGTCCACTAACTCGGCAAGCGCCGGTTCCACTTTGGCGATCTCTTCCAATGTCTCGCTGATTTGCTGCAACTCACGGGGATCCGCAGCATTCTCGATTGCTTCAGTGTCGAGCGAAGTCAGCTCGAATAAACCACCGCGCTTTTGCGCATGGCGTTGCCGGGCGTGGTCGATGATAAGTCCTCGCATCACTCGCGCCGCGTATCCCATGAATCGCGCCTGGTCAGGAAATAAGGGACCATCGCGCGCAGCCATGTCGAGATAAGCTTCGTGTAAAAGCGTGGTAACGCTCAGCCCGACGGGAGAGTTCTGCCGGGCGAGTTCCCGCTTCGCCAGCCGGTGCAACTCTGAATAAAGAGCGGAGAACAATTCCTCCGTCGCGGTCGGGTCCCCTTGCTCGGCTGCTGCAATAAGCGACTGAAGTGCCGGACCCAACTTCGCCTCCTGAAATTCACCGTGGGAACTGCCGCGCGGGTGTTGCCAAAGCTTCTCTCAGGCGGCTCAACTAGTCAAGGCGCTCCGGGACGCAACCTGACTCTCATCGAAAGACAAAGCGGAAAGTGCGCAGTTGCGATAAGAACTCCGAGGCTGCGTTTCACGGCGACTTGAGTTCAAGAATTTCGAATGTCGTCCGGCCTGAACGAATCTGGTCCTTAATATAGCCCTCCCTTTGTGCGACCTCAGAGGTTCGTTCGATCGCCGTTCCCACCTGCTCGGGCGTAAGGCAGATAATCCCGTTTGCATCGGCCAGTACGATATCACCGGGATTCACACAGATATTGCCGATTTGCAGGCGGCCATGGATACGGCCATATACATCCTTCGCCGCTCGTCGTGGACTGAACTCACGGCAAAAGACGGGATACTTCAAATCCTGAATTTCGACTGGATCGCGGACAGTCCCGTCAATGACGGTTCCTTCCAGGCCTCGCGCTCGCGCACACATCGACATCAGTTCACCCCATAGTGCAGCCTTGGAGTCCGGTGAACCGCCAACCACCAGAACATCTCCCGGCTGTGCGAGATGCAGCGCGTGATGCACGGTCAAGTTGTCATCAGTAAGACATTGCACGGTGAAGGCGGGGCCGCAGATGCGAAAGCGCGTATCGATGGGGCGCACGCCTGTCTCGATCGGACAGGACGGCCCTAGCGCGTCGGCAAGTTGACAAACACTAAATTTTCTCAGCTCCGCAATCCACCGTCGCCGATCTTCGCCCAAGGCAGATGTATCACTCGCCTTCTCCTGCGCCATGTCAGATTCCCGCGTACCACGCGTATCCTTGCTCCGGTGAAATGGAGCCGAGACCTTTCCCAAACTTCTTGGCATCATCCGTTACGATCAGGCGGTTCAGGAATTTCACGCTCTTGTAGCCGAGTTGACGAGGCAGCCGCATTCGGATCGGCCCGCCGTTCCCCACCGGAAGTTCATCGCCGTTCATCCCGTACGTGAGGAATGTCTGCGGGTGCATGGCGTCTGCCATATCCATGCTCTCCCACCAGTCTGGCTCAATGGAAAAATAGAAAACGTACTTCGCCTCCGGATGCGCTCCCACCAGATCGAGTAAGTATGACAGGGGCACCCCGTTCCATTCGGCAATATAGGACCAACCCTCTTCGCAGACCACCTCGGTGATCTGGCTGTGCGGCGCGTAGCTTTTCAACTGGTCGACGGAGAATGAAGTCGGACGCGCCACCATGCCATCCACGACCAGCCGCCAATCTGCAAATCTCGCTGCCTGATGCCGCTTGAATTCCTCGCTGAATGGCGCCACTTCGTTCTGCAGCGGGCGTTCCGAGATTTGGCTGCGCGTAAATTCCCGAGCCAGCGAGTGCCTCGTCAGCAATCGCATCGATGCATAGGTCAGAGTTTCACCCGGCCCGTAAATGCCTCCGTGATCGGGCGGAATCAAACCGTACTTCTTCGCCAGATGCGCAGCTACGCCCAGGCCTGAAATTCCAGCCGTCGCCGTCAGACCAGTCACCATCATTTTTCGGCGCGAGATTTTGCTCATTTGCGCTCCTTACGATCCGCGGCTTTCCCGGTGATCATCGCTCGCATGCGGGTCTTGAATCCTTCTCGCCAAACCATCACCACGTGAATCATCAGAAACAGTACCAACGCTATCGAAACGATGAAGTGAAGTGTACGCGCGGATTGCCGGCCACCCAGAAGATTGACGGTTGCGGGAATCGCCGAGTCAAACGCCGGCGACATCGCCAGACCAGTCCAGATCACTAACGGAAAAAGCACGAAAACCACGAATAAATAACTTAGCCGCTGGAGAATGTTGTAGGACCAGTGTTCTTCAGGGTTCGGCGCAATCCGCAAGTGGTGCGAGACTACGTCGATGAGGCGCCGCCATGATAAATCCCCCTTGCCAGGGAGCAGATCTCGCCGCAGATGGCCGCTGGCAATTCCGCCGATAGCGTACAGAACGCCCATCAGCACTAACAGCCACGCACTTTGAAAATGCAGCGCGCGGCTCCAGCCATTCTGATCGGGCAACACGTAGCCATATCCAGTGGGAACCAGATTTCGGGAAGCCGGGATCGGTATCTTGAACAGCGGCGTAGTAAGTACGTTGCCGGTCTCTCCCCAATAAAAGCGGGGATGCGACACAATGATTTCGGCTCCAGTCAAAACCAGAGCGAAAAATGCGATGGTGATGATCCAATGTGTTGTGCGAACGAGCAGCGAATGGCGCGGTGTAACCGCTGCTTCAGAAACCAGATCTCTTGAAACTGGAACAGGCGTTTCCAGGGGGATCGATTCGGATTTCATCGTTGACATTCTGTCCTCCTGTTTGTCTCTCGCGCCATTAGGTCTCGGGTGCAACTACCAACACTTGAAACGTCCCCGGCGTGAATTCAGGAAGCGTACCCGCAGCCCACGGCTTCTGCCCGGGTTTTATCTCCTCGTAGGGCAAGAACAGCTTGTGGCTGACCGGATCCAAAGCCATTGTTCTCGCTTCCCGCTGGGTTTGTACATTTTGCAACACCGTGTACTTGTCAGGAGTTTCCTGCCGGATAACAGTGAGCGTCCCGTCGCAATTCGATGCGAAAACAAGTTTCTGGTCACGGTCGTAGATCGCCGCATCCGGCTCTACGCCGACAGGAATCTGCGCGATCCGCTTTCCACTGCCAGCATCGGTAACGATCATCCATTTGTTGTCGCAAACCGAGAACAATCGCCGCCCCGTCACATCCATGGCCAGCCCTGAGGGGCCTTCACACGGCGCGAGAGACCACTCGTTCCGAACCTTCATTCCATCTGCATCGAGGCGCACGAGAGAATTCTTGCTCTCGATATTGACGAATACGTTCCCCTGGCCGTCGGTCGCCGAAAACTCCGGGATGCCTGGGAGAGGTACTGTCGCCAGCACTCTTTCCGTTTCGCCGTCGATGACACTTGCGTTATGGCTGTGCGCGTTGAAGGCATAGACGCGCTTCCTGGTTGGTTCATAAAGCACCGCATCCGGCGCATTCCCGACCTTGATCTTCTGCTGCACCGTGTTCGTCTGTAGATCGAAGACGACCACCGCATCATCTCCGCCATCGCTGATATACCCTTTGCCCAGTTCACGAGCGATAGCGACTCCGTGCACACGCTTCAGGTTTGGGATGATCGCAATTCTCTTTGCAGAGTCAACGTCGAGGACCAGCACCTCATTTCCATGAGTTACATACAAGTGCCGGCTAGGCGCATCCGCGAGCAGATAATCCCAGTAGGTTTGCTGCCCAGGAAACGGAATGCGAGTCGATACCGCGTAATGCTGGGCGTGCAGCGCAAAAGAGGAGAGCAGCAGGCACCAGAGGCACAGCAGATTGCGCATCCCTATAATCCCTCGACGTAAAGGCTGCCAATGAGTGTACGGCTACTCAGAACTTTCGGCCGCCGGAGCCATGTCATATTGCTTTGCCCTGGTTTTAATCAGGGAGAAGTGTTCCATCATCCTTCGTGCCGCTGCAGCCGCGTCCTGCTTCTGGATTTCCACGTAGATGTTCTCATGCGAAACATATGAACTCGTATAGTCGTTCAGCAGGCGGACTGTCTCCTTCCGGCTCTCCATCAGCATTTGGGAGAGCATTTCGATCATCGTTGCCATGACGCCGTTACGAGCGGCTTGAACGATGCAGCTGTGGAATTGGGGCTCGGTGCGGCACCACGCCTCCGGATCACCCATCGCTTTTTCCATTTGGCTGAGCGCGTGGCGCATCGCTTCCAGGTCTTGCTCGGTGCGGCGCTCCGCCGCGAGGCTCGCCAGTTTCACTTCCAGCGTGCAACGTGTTTCGAACAAGTCGTTTTTTGCGACATTCTTCAGGGTCAGTGCAAACTCCAGTGGAACTCGCATGATGTCGCTGGCAGAGTCCGCAAGATAGGACCCTGAGCCCTGCCGCGCCCGAATCACTCCCATGATCTGCAGCGCTCTCAGGGCTTGGCGAAGTGTTGGACGGCTTACGGCGAGAGCTTCCGCGAGATCCCGCTCAGGTGGCAGTCGATGACCAGGAATGAATACGCGCTTGGCGATGAGTTCCTTGAACCGCGCCACTAACTCATCGGAGATCGCAACCCGGTTGATCCGCGGACCGACATCGACCGACAGTGGCATAGAAATCCCGTCTCACCTCGAAAGAATGCACAAACGTGCGGTCTTTATAGCTCGACTAAAAAGCCTTGTCAATTGGTAAATTGGTAAAGTGGATAGATAAAAAATGTGTTGACAACCTATCCAATCCGCCGCTATAACTTCGCCCACGCCTCTGGGGGACTCCGCTGTGCGGGTTCGGATTTCCCCTGCGCAACTACGATTTCGGACGGAGAAGCGGATGCGAATCGCCAAACTGGCTGCACTGCTGGCTTTGGGTTCCATGTCGGTGGTCTGGGCTCAGACCGCCAGCACGTCTTTGAATGGCACCGTTGCCGACTCTAAGGGTTCAGTTATTGCCGGCGCGAATCTCACCCTGTCGAATCCGCAAACCGGGTTCAGCCGCAACGCGCAGACCAATGGACAGGGCGTTTACCAGTTTTTGCAAGTGCCGCCCGCCGCCTACGAATTACAAGTGAGTGCCCCCGGCTTCTGAGTTCCGAAGCC